>CANQYL010000001.1 GCA_947628035.1 uncultured Akkermansia sp.
TTTTGAAAAGCTATAATCAGAAGTACACATGGTGGGAGTGACGCCATGTGTGACAAACAGAAAAATCCTAAGTAAACTAGACCTATGAAGTTACATCTTCCTTCGCGGTTACGCAAGGCTTTGTTGGCATGCCTTGCAGCGCTAGCTGTGCGTCGTCGTCAGATACCACGGACGGTATCGACCGGTACGGCAATGCTCGGCTTGTTCACGTTGCTGTGGACGCACAGTTCGCGAGCATCGGCGGCGCAGCAAGAACAGGAGACGTATGAGAACTTGGATCTGGGCGATTCCTCGGACACGTCGTCGCAGCATGAGCTTTCCCTTACGCGCGCGCAGGCAGACGCGGCGAGCGCGAGCGACTCGCACGCGATTCCTCCCGATGCCGCCGCACAGCTAGGTCAAAACGCCGACTCGGACGCCAACACCGAGTCCGACGAAGATGAGCTGAACTCTCTCCTCGCCACCATCGCTTCCTCCGGCGATGAGTACGGCATCATGCCGATTGCTGCTACTGAACCGACATGGCAAGAAGTCCAGGTTAGTGGAACAGTGAAGGAGGAGAATTTGACCACTTTCTCGGGGAGTGCTTTGCAGCTCTCTCTCACGGGAGCTACTACCTTCGATGGCAGCTTCGCTTTTTCCTCCAAGGGCATCACTCAGGTTAAGATTACGGACGGTACGGGCAGCGAAAATCAGGCCACGGTCAGCTCGGGCAATTCCGGGCTGTTCAGCGGCGTCACGGACATTTGGGTGAGTGGCCCTCAGCTCGTCTTTGACAGCACGGCGGATTTCACCGGGGACAACAAGCTTACCGCAGACCTTCACTTGGGGGCAGGTAGTTACACAGGCGGAAGTGAAGACAAGTTGAAATGGTCCACCCTGCGCGTAGCGGGGAAGCTGGAAACGGATGGCGGTTTAGAGATGACGGTAGCGGGCAAGATTAGCATGGAAGAGACTGGAGAACTCACCATTAACGGGAAGGCGAATCTCGACTTTGACCTGCGAATTTCTCATACCGGGAGCGATGGAAATAAAAGTAAAGTCTCTTTGCTGGGTGGCGGCAAGTTCTCCAGTCTCACATTGGACTCCAGCGGAGTGGACCTCTACATCGGAGGTGAGACTGAGTTTGTGTCGGTTAAAACGGACGGTTTTGAAGGGAAAATTTACCTTGTCGATGGCGCTGAAGTGACTTGGGGTGGCGTCGCAAAATTGTCGGATTTGAGCAAGCTAACCGGCTCCGTCTTGGCTCAGGATCAGGACGCAGTGAATGGCGGTGGATCCATCGTGTTGACGACGGCAGAAACAATAGCAAGCGGTTCCAGTGTGACCACCGACTTCGGTATTGTTTTAAAAGGTTCAAACCTGACCTATGATATTGACAGTGGCGTCCTCACCGTAGGAGGAAATGTGAGGGTAGAGGCGAACAACACCCTGAAGGTGCGAAATGACTTTACGGCTACCATTGATGGTACCATTGACGTGCAGGGAACCCTCACGCATTGGGGGAAAGGCACTCTCACCTTGAGCAAAGGAGGCTACGTTAAGACTCTCAATCCGGAGTGGGGAGAAGGTGAAATAGCTATCGGTGGGGATTTGGAGATTGAGGAATCGGTCAACACTCAAGGAGGCGATAAATCAGTAACAGTCAAGAAAGCTAGCGTAGGTCAAGAACATGTGCATTTGGTGTGGAGGACTGAAACCTTGACGGATTTGACATCTCTGTCAGGGATCGTTGCGAAGATGCAGGGCTCGGATAAAGAACTCAAAAATCTCTCCATCGACGAATCTGTCGGCTATGGTATATCGACGTCGGGGACGATGACGTTGAGCCAACAAGCAGGAGTCGACTCGGCCAACACCTTGAGTAAAATAGACTTCAAGTTCAAGGGACTTAAAGGGACGGGGACGATGGAACTGTCGGGAGACTCCTACACGTTCGGTAAGTTCCTTACGTTGGAAGATGCGAAGGTTAAGCTGTCGGAAGGAGGCTCCTTGTCCATCACGGGCGGGCTCGTGTTGCAGGGTGCCAACACATTGGAGGTGACGGGGAAATTGAGCAGCGGTCCCTACCTGACGCTGGGAGGGACTGGCGACTCGTTCATCGATTTTACTCAGGGCACGCTTGAGATAAAGATCGACGCAGCTGTGTTGGAAGGCGAGGCCGGGTCCTTAGATTTCGCCAGCCGTTGGGATGAATCATGGAGCAGCCAGGTGAGCGTCTCTCTCACAGGCACAGATGAAGACAAGTATACTGATCTGAAAATCACCTCGGACGGAAAACTCACTTGGACGAGTGTCGGGTCCTACACGTGGACCGGCAGCGGAGATTTAACTTGGAGCAAGGATATCACACAAACTGATTCGTGGAGTGTGACTGACTCTGCGACACTGAGTGAGGCGGATCTGGTCGTGTTTGATGCGCAGGGGCAGGGAGAAGCAAGCATCACTGTTGTCGGAGATTCAGGCGAGCTGCATGTCGGCACGTTGACGGTGAGGGGGGAAAAACAGCAGAACTTTGGAGGTGATGCTTTGGTGATGAAGCACCATTTGGTTGTGGAGAGCGGTGCGCAAGTATCCTTCAGCAACAACGTCACGGTGACAGAGGCGTTGGAGATGAAGGGAGGAACGGCGACGTTTGAGACAGGTACGGTGAGTTTCGGCTCTGTGACAGGAAAGGGTGACTTGACGCTCGGAAACGGGGCAACGGTGTCGGGGGTGATGGAGGGAACCGACGATGGGTTGAAAGTCACGCTCGGCGGCGACGTGACTGTTGATTCGCTGTCCGGGACGCTGAGTTTCTCGGCGCAATCGTCTGCTTCCTCGGATCCCGCCCCGGACCCAACACCGGAACCCACAACGTATTGGGTGAATTCCGGTGTGGGAGGAAGTCTGGACGCGACCAAGGTGACGTTCGGCGCAGGCACAGGGTTGAATAAGACGGGCGAGGGGGAGTTGACCGTGTCGGGTGAAACGACTTCTACGCCATGGGGCGGCAGTCTGAAGGTGAGTGAGGGTAAGGTTTCTTTGGGTGACAACGCCAGTCTTACCATCAACGGAGATGTAACGGTAGCAAAAGACGCTCTGTTGGGCATCGATGGGCAAACCAAGAGCCTGACGGTGGGAGGCAACTTCACGTTCACGGCGGGCGAGACTCTCAACAGCACTAACAATAATGAAACGGGCTTCAACCTGAGTAACAAGGCTTCACTCACAGTGGGGGGCGGATTCACGGGCAGCGGAAAGCTCGGGGTGTACGGCACGCTCACTCTGAAAAAAGGAGGAACATTGGCAGGCGTGTTGCGCTCCGGCTGGGGTTCGAACATTGTGCTTGGCGCTGACCTCATCGTGGACGATATGGAGGATGGGGCGGGCGACGGACGCAGCTTCAGCCGATTCAGTGAGGCAAGTGTGCCGACCACCGTGTACATCCTGAAGAATGTTGCAACGGGTGCGAACATATCAGTAAATGCTTTTACAACGGCCTTTAAAACAGGAGCCACGTACAACAGCGGCGTGGGCTACGGCGTAACGGGAAGTGGGACTTTCACCCTGAGCGGTACGGGCGACCTGGCGGAGGATTTCAAGGTGGCAGGCGGGACGCTGCAACTGAGCATGGGAAATGGAACATTGACGTTCAAAAAAGGGTTGACGATCGAAACCGGTAGCACTTTGTCGACTGGCAATACCGGGACAATGGTTGTGGAAGGGAAGCTGTCCGGTGGAGGTAAGCTGCACGGATATCAGGGAACGGTTCAATTGAAGCAGGGAGGGGAGATCGGCGAAATTTCGGCAGCATGGGAAAAGGTGATCGAATTGGGTGGTGATTTGACGATTCATGCCTTATCCCATGCGGATACCACCGGCAATCAGGACTTGACCTTTAATCGCATGAAAGGTGTCGTGGAGGATATCTACCTTGTTCTAGATCTCGAGGATGAGGAGGAACTTTACGTGGACGGGACGCACGCCATTACTCCGGGCTCTTACGTGATAGGAAAAGGCATAGGCATTAAGAAGGTAGGGAGCAATAAAACGCTCACTCTGACCAGCGGTAATAAAAATGGTGGAGGCTCAAATGGGTGGACAATAGGTGGGAATCTGAGTGTGGAAGAAGGAACGCTCAAGTTCACAGGAACCCATGCGGCCAGCGTGGGGGGAGATGTCATTCTCACCGGAGGGGTGCTGGAGATTGCTTCCGGGATGGAAGTGACAGGAAAATTACAAGCGGTTGAGGGCACAGCGGGTGGAGGCACAGCGGGTGGAGGTACAGCGGGTGGAGGTACATTAAAGGTGACAGCAGGCACGCTGACGCTTGGCGGAGGAGTTGAAGGCACGCTGACGGGGTTGGAGCTTGGGGATGGTGTGGCATTGTCGGTTGGCGGGAACGGGCAACTCACTCTCGGTTCGGGGTTGAAACTCACGGGAGGTAGCACGTTGACTTTGGGAGCGACAGACGCTGCGATCACCAATCAGAAGCTCACGCTAAGCGCTGGAGCTGATGATTTGTTCGCCACGGGCAGCTCCGGCACGCTGACCTTGCAGATCACGGAGGCGATGCTACAGAGTAAGACCAGTGGGGCGATTACGCTTGTGGATGGCTGGAAGAGCGATTACAAGGATAAGATCTTAGTTGCATTGTCGGGGACGGATAGTGGGAAGTACAAGAACCTGTCGATTGGGGAGAACGGCGAGTTAACATGGCAGGAAGTGTTGGCCAGCTTGACGTGGGAAGGAGAGATGGACGGGGATGCCCCGATCACCTTAGGGGACGAGGTGACGGTGCAGGGCGATTGGAGTGCGGTAGGGCTGGTGGCGGAAAACACGGATGTGGCGTTCTCCGGTACGTTGCAGGCAGGCACGGCGGCGGCAACGTTGACCGTGACGTTGGCGGACAGCGCAACCGAGGGAGGCGACTCAACGGTGCACATGAAGAATCTCACGGTGGGGAAAGAACCGACAGACCCCGCCGAAACGCAGCCGAGCTATAAGTTCACCGGAACGAGAATGACGCTTGACGTGGCAGATACGCTCACGCTGAACACCAGCACGAGCTTTGACAGTGGCGTGAATGTGACTGCGGAGAAACTTGTTGTGGACGTTGGGGCAGAGGGGACGGTGGACTTTGGTGGTGGGCTGAAGCTGGACGCAGAGACAAGTACGAACTTGTTTACCTTGACGAAAGGCAGAGTTACCCTCTCCGGAGGAACAGTGGTGTTTGGACACGATGAAGCATACGGTACCCCAGGTTCAGAAGATACCGCAGCTGTTGTGTTGAAGGGAGGAACGACATTGACCGTCAAGAAGGACGTGACTCTTAATAGTTTGGGCATTGTCCACCTGAATTCGAACTCCGAGCTTGTGTTGGAGACGACGGGAAGCCTCGCTAATGATAACACCATCGTGTACGGCGAAGGCGCGCTGGTGTACTCGGGGTTGGGCAGCTCTGATGCTGCTGAAGAGTTGAAAGTGGATATCCTGCCACAACCAAAAACAGGTTCAACAAACTACACCTTGGATACTCTTGCGCTGAGGGGAAGTCATATCAAGATATCTTCGTATAATAATAGGCTAGCTTCCCTAAACAACTTAGTCGTGGAGAACGGTTCCAGTTTATTGGTTGGAGCCTCGAATAATGGCTGGGCGGCATTGGGAACGAACACGGGTAATAAGCAGGCTGTCCACCTCGGCGGTGGTGATGAGGCTGAACAGGCAAAATTGACTCTCAGCAACACGGAGATGCTGTGGAACATCGTCTTGGATGCCGATGCCTCCGTAATCGGCGCCTCAACCGGGGGATTCTTCAAGGGGCAGCTCACCGCGAACAAGCACACTCTGACGGTGGGATCAGAAACAAACAGTCGATTCCAACTGCGTGGGGATGGATTCACCGTGGCGGAAAACGACAAGGGTATCCTTAACGTCACGGGAGGAACGTTGGAGTTGAATTATGCTGCCGACGGAGAGACAGCAGCAGAGGGCAAGAGCGCCACGCAGTTGAAGAATTGGGGCATCACATTGAGTGGTGGAAAATTGCTGTTAGGCACAACTGATACAGGTGGTACCCAGGCAACTGGAAATTCCTATGCTGTCAAGTACCTGACCGGTAGCAATGAAAATAGCACATTGTCATCGAATGGAACCAAGGAACTCGTCATCGACTTTGATGGTAAGGACATCAGTGACTTGGAAATGGAAGCAGGCGCGAGCGTCAAGGCGAAGGTGACGGGAGGCAATCTGATGCTGACCAAGAAGGGCGCTGGCAAGCAGACCATTGAGGCGAGTGAATTCATGGGCAATGCCATCAACGTGCAGGGAGGCACGCTGGCGTTGAGTCTGAGCGCAGGCGGCACGGCGGGGGCGGTGAGTGTGACCGGGGCGAACAGCGAGTTGGTTGTGGACACGAGCAAACTGACGGCTAGTTCCTTGTCGGGAACGGATGCGGGGAGTAAGGTTTCCGGCTCCGGCACGTTGGAGCTGCAGACGGCTGGGAATGTGACGTTTGCGGGGGAGGTGAGTGCGAATTTGACGTACACGGGGGAGGGAGAGCAGGAGGTGGGGAAGGTGACGGGTAGTACGGTGGAAGTGGCTGCGACGGGAACCTTGAGCGTTGGGACGCTGGGGACGTCGGTGAGCGGCAGCAACACGACGGTGACGTTCAAGCAGGGCACGTTGGCGATAACGGGCGCGACCGGCGGTGAATTCACGCTGAAGACGGATGGCACCGGAACGCGGAATCTCACGGTGGGTGATGATGTGACGAGTTTGACGGTGAAGGGGACCGTGACAGACGGGAAAGTGAACGAGGCGAGCTTGAGCAGCCTCACGCTTAAAGGTGCGATGTCGGTCACGAGTTTGGATCTGACGCTGGATGCGCTCACGGACAGTGGGACGCTGGCGGTGGGAGCCGGCGGAACGGTAACGCTGAGCAAGGTGGTCGGCGGAGAAGGAGGATATACCGGCGGGTTCAAGCTGGACGATGGCGGCAAAGTGGTTTTGTTGACAGGCGTGGCGAATACGATGAGCGGCGGACTCACGGTGGGAGACGATGGTGGCGCCATCGATCTGGGCGCTACTAAGGTTGCGAGTGCTTCGAATCTGACATCCGCCGTGAGTGGGACGGGCAAACTGTCGTTGACGGCAACGGGGGCGACGACGGATGATCTGACCGTGACCCTGTCGGATGCTGCCGGTGCGGATGTGAAGCACGAGGTGACGGTTGATTTGGGCGATCATGTTGTGCTGGAGGCGGGTACGACCGGTCTGACGCTGAAGGGCGTGAGCGGGACGGGAACGATCGGCGGCAAGGTGACGATCACGGGGGCAGCTCAAGCTACTGCCGCCGCGACGTTCAATGGAACGATTGGTGCGGGCGCACAGGTGACGTTGCAGAGCGGCAGCCACTGGAAGTTGGACGGCGCGACGATTGCCAGCGGGTTGACCGTGGAGGGGACGTTGGATGTGGCGAACACGGTGACGCTGAACGCGGCGGGGGCGTTGACCCTGGGCGCGAATGCGAGCCTGACGGGCGACGGAACGCTGGATTTGAGCAAGATTGGGGCCGATACCACCGGCGCGATCGTGCTGAATGCTGCGCCGACGGCAAGCAACGGCATCTTCGATGAGGGGCTGACGCTGAAGCTGAGCGATACGGCACCGAGTAGCTACGACTGGACGTATCAGTTGTTCAACGTGAGTGGGCTGGGCAGCAGCGTCACTCTTGACGAGACCTTCAAGAGCGCGGTGGTCGCCGCATTGGGTACGATTGACGGGCACGACAACTGGCACTACGCGCTGGATGACACGGGTAAGCTGTCCATCAACATCGATAGTCGGACGCTGACGTGGGTTGTGGGTGACGACGACAACCACAACTGGAGTATGGGCGCCACTGATGAGTCGAACTGGACCGGTGATGGTGACGAAAACAATCTCGGTTTCGGCGTGAAGGATAATGCCGTGTTCAGTGCAGAAAGTGCTGAAGCAGGCGAGACGGTGACCATCAGCGGGAATGTCGTCGCGGGCACGGTGGAAGTGAAGAAGGGGACGTGGGAGTGGACGATGGAAAGCGGCAGCGGCAACTCGCTGACCGTGGAGGGGGCGATCACCCTCGGCAACGGTGCAGATAATGATGCCACGTTGACCCTGGATGCGAGCGGCACGTACACCGTAAAGGGCGGCATCACGGTGAATGACGGCAGCGAGTTGGTCGTGAAGGCGAACTCGACCTCGGGGGCATGGAATCTCGGGACTGCCAAGGTGCACGGCAACGGCACGTTGACTCTCGCGTTGCAAGACGGCTCAGGCACCCTCGGGGATCAGATCGGCAGCCTCCTCGGGAGCGAAAGCATCGGGAACTTGAAGTTGACTGCTGCAAATACCGCAAGCGGCGCGGTGCGGGTCAACCTCGTAAATACGAACACGACGACTGCGCTCGCGAGCGTGACGAATTTGTACGTGGAGAGCGGCGTCACTCTGTCTATCGGAAGCAACAACGAAAACGTGCTGGCCGGTGGCACGGGTGACAAGAACCTGTACCTGACCGGCACGGGCACGACCGATGCGAACACAAGGAATGAGTTGGGTGCGCTGCACTTTGATGTGGCTGCGACCGTAGGACGCACGGTCGTGCTGAACGGGAATACCACCATTACCGCAGCGACGAGCGGCACCATCAGCACCCTGAGCGGGAACTCGCAGAATCTCACCATCGGCGGGAAGGGCAACACCGGCGGCATCACTGTGAATGCGCTGACGGGCACGCTGGGCGACATCACCCTGAACGGCGGGTTGACCCTCGGCTTTGAGGGCGGGATGGATGTCGCGCCCAAGACCGTAGGCGGCGCGGTGACGATGAACAACACCAGCCTGACCCTCAAGGGAGGGGTGTACGGCTTCACGAGCCTGACGGGTTCGGGCAGCGTGAGTGTGACGGATCCGGGCAGTGCCGGTCTGGTACTTACCGACGCTTCGGGTACGTACAACGGAACCATCTCCGCTGATCGAGTAACCGTGCAGAAAGGAACTTGGACATGGAGCAATACCGTGGGCGGCGCGGCGGTGGATGTGACGGGCGCGAGCGTCACCCTCGGCGGGGATGGCACGATGACCTTCAGTAAGGACGTGAGCGCGAGCGCGGGGAGTCTGAAGCTGCAGAACGTGAGTTTTGCTGGGGGCAAGGGAGTGAACGTCACCGACAGCGCCGCGCTGGAACTGGCGGGGAACATCACCACCAATACGGGCAAGATCAGCGTATCGGGCGGGACTTCGAACGTTACCTTTGCGGACAATGTGGAGATCACCGGTCAGGTGGAGGTGACGACGGCGAAGCAGGTGACGCTGGGAAGTTCGCTCACCCTGGGCGGCGCGGGCAGTCAATTGATCTTGAGCGGCGCGACGGATGATTTGGCGCTGGCAAGTGGAGGGACAAGCCTGACCATCTCCGTGGACGGTCGAGACGCCGTGAAGGACAGTCAGGAGGTTGGCAACAACTGGGCGTTGAAACTGACGCACGATCAATTCTCCAAGCTGGTCACAAATAGTGCCTTCAAGGGGATTACCCTGACGGATTGGACAGAGCTGACGGCGGGAACCCAACACGTATCACTGTTTGATACAACCGGTTGGTGGGAAGATACAGGCGCCTTTGAATCGGATCAGGGCATCATTCAGCAATTCTTGGAAAAGGTCACAATTGACGGCAAGGAAGGCGATGATCTGACACTCCAGATGGATCGATGGGGGCACTTGGAACTTGTCAAACGGGAAGCAAACGATCTCTACTGGAACGGTTGGAACGGCGATAAGCACGGAGATGCCACCTCTCTCACGTGGAACACGACAGGAAAGGACTGGGATTCGAATGAGCAAACCACGGAGGACGAAAGCCTCCTTCACTTCGAGAACGGTGATAATGCCTTCCTGCACAGCGATGCTACGGCTGTTACGGTCATCGTCGAGGATGGAATTCAGGCGGGAAATGTGACCTTCCAGAACGGGACGAGTGGCACCACGTGGCAGTTGGGATTGAACGGAGCCTTCGATGTGGAAGGGGTTTTGACGGTTGAGAAAGACGCCAAGGTGTCCCTGCAGGAGGTTACCGGAACGACCAACGTTACGATCGGCAGTTTGAGCCTCGACTCCGGGTCGCAATTTAGCCTTGTGTATGGATCTAGTGCATACATCGACAGCCTCGTGATCCAGGGAGACATCACCGGACCGAAGAAAGCGCCGGGAACCAACTCGGCGACCGTGACCTTGAACACCAGGGCATTGAGCTGGACCGGCGGTATGAAGATCACAGGGGATGTGGATGTAACCATCGCAGGAACCGGAACCGTGAACGCGGGGGGTAATTCCGGCACGCTGGAATTGAGTGGCGGCGTGGACTTGATTGTGAGCAGCTCGGGGAACACCAAGGTCCTCGGGAACGTCAAGTTGGATGGCGAGAGCACCATTACCATTACAAAAGGGGCCGAGACGGGGTGGACTGTCGGCGCCAGCATCGTGACGGGTGTGGACGGCACGATGGTGTGGAAGGGTATCGAAGGCATCGGTAGTGCCAATACAGGTACCATGGCGCGCGCGTTGTTGGGGACAGAGGAGAATGCCCTCGGTACCCTCGTGTTGGAAGATTCGGATTTGACTGTGGGCTCGGGAACGACCTCTTCAGGGGACTCGGCGAGCAACGTGAACAACATCAAGAGCGTGAAGAACCTCGTCATCACCGGGGAGAAGGGCTCGCTCCACGTGTATGCAGACTTGGGTGGTGAGCAAGAACACACCATCACCATCGGAGATGAGAGTGAAGACGCGCCGGAGAATGCGGCGATAACATGGGGAGACGGACGGAATGCGACGTTGAGTTGGAATCTCACGCTGGCGGGCAACGCGAATGTGCAAGGTGATGCCACGGGCACAGGAATGTACAACGGCGCGTTGAATCTGGACGGCAAGACCCTGACCCTGAGCGGAGGGACGTTGACCTTCGGCAGCAGCTTCAGCATGGCAGACGGAAGTACGGCGGGAACCATCAATGTTGCGGACGGAGCGACGCTGGGTCTGGCTCTTGGGACGAGCAATGCCGGGGCGTTGAGTGGGCAAACCGTTGTGTTGGCAGCGGGTGCGGCAACCGGCGGCAACTTGACAGTGACCGGGGACGCCACCATCGGAACCCTGAACGGAACGAGCACGGGCAGCAGCATCACCGGCGCCGGCACGCTCACCGTGAACGGCGGCGACTTCGCGGGTACGCTGGGCAGCAGCGAGGACAGTAAACTCGGCGGGTTGACCCTGGGCGGCGGGTTCACTTACAGCGGCACGGGATATGTCACGAAGCTTGACGTGGGTGCGAACACCCTGACCTTGAACGGGACGCTCACCGTGACGGATATGAGCGGCAGTGGCGAGATCGGCCCCCAAGACGGCACGGGCAAACTCATCGTGAAGAGCGCGACCGGCGGGGAATTTGGTGGCACGGTCAAAACTGCGATGGAGTTCGCGGGGTCGAACGGTGCGGATAAGACCTTCACCGTGGGAACCTTCAGTGGCGAGACCCTGGAGGTGAAGGACGGCGACCTAAGCATCACGTCTGCGCTGGACGCCGGAACCGGGAGCGTGACCGTGAGCGGGGGCACCCTGAGAGCGAAGGGAAGCATCGGGAACCTGGTTGCCGGGAGCGGGGCGGATCACACCACCGCCGCAGGCAATCTCGTCACCACCGGTGAGATGACCATCGGAACCATGACCGGCAAGCTGAGCAGCCTGACCCTGGGCGGGAATCTGACCCTGGGCGCGCACGATTACGACTTCGGGAGCATCACCTTGGGCGCGGACGTCACCTTGAGTTTTGAACTGAGTGGGACGAGTAGCGACCTGAGCGGCACGACCATCGCCCTGAGCGGGCTGACGGGCGCGTACAGCCTGACGCTGAACATCAAGGATACCATGCTGAGGGCTCTGAAAGGCGCCACCGATCACAGGTATCAACTCTTCAACCCGACGGGCTTGGGCAAAGACTGGGCGAAAGACATCAAGTTTACGGGGCAAGCGGCAGAGGCAGGGTACGAGCTGTACGTGGATGATCAGGGCTACCTGTGCTACGAGGAGGCGAACGGAGATCTCGTGTGGAACGGCACGAGCAAGACGTGGGGCGCGGGCGGTGAACTCGACTGGAACGTCGGTCACGGCTCCACAACGGACTTCGTGGGGGGGCGGAACGTCGTGTTCAGCGATGTGGCGACAACGAACAAAGACATCACCTTCAGCGGCGAGCTGAGCGTGGGGAAGATGACCGTGAGCGCCGCGGGTTACAGCTTCACGGGCGCGGCGAGCGCGACTTTGACCGTGGGCGACACGTTGGAGCTGAAGAACGATACGAGCTTTGCGGGCAAAGGCACGGTGACCCTGAGCGGCGACGTGGTGGGCACGGGCAATCTCGAGGTGGAGGGCGGAACCGTCACCTTCGAGACGAAGCTTAAGACGCACGCGTCCGGACAGACCGCTGGAGAAGGGTTTGACGGCACGCTCACCGTGAGCGGCGGTACAGCGACCTTGAGTGCAGGAGCGGATTTGGACGGCGTCACCGTGAGCGGCGGCAAGTTGGCAGTGAGCGGGGGAGAGGAACCGGACGCCACTTCCACCATCGACACGGTGACCCTGAGCAGCGGCTTGGTGGACATTGCGGATGCAAAGACCTTGGAGGTGATCAAGCTGCAAGGCGTAGAGACGTCATACGGCAGCGTCACGGGCGACGGAACCTTGAGACTGAAGGCCAACGAGAACGGAAGCTTCCTCGGAACCATCAGCAGCGTGTTTGAGTATGCCGGGGTTAACGCCGCCACCGCTTACACCGTGCAGAAGTACGACGGCAGCAGTCTGACCGTCACCGGCGGCACGCTGACCATCAACGATGCCCTCGTGGCGAAGGGAGCAGATGCGCCGAGCGTCACCGTGAACGGCGGAACGCTGAAGGTGTCGGGAACCATTGGAACCCTGAACGCGGGGACGGCAGGAACGATCGAAACCACCGGCGACCTGACGATTAACGCCATGGGAGCGGGAACGCTGAGCAGTTTGACGCTCGGCGGGAACCTGAAACTCGGCAACAGCGAGTTTAAGTTTGGCACAGTGACGCTCTCCCAGGCGACCACCTTGGGCATCACCTTGGCGGGGGATGGAAACAGCGGCACCAAGCTGGCGGTGAATTCGTTTGTCGGGCTTGATAGCAACACGCTGAGCATCACGATCGATTCGGACGTGCTGGCGGCGTTGGGCAAGCTGGCGACAGCCGAAAAGGACTACAAGGGCGAGTACGCGCTCTTCTCGGGGAGTGTGGTGAAAAATGACGGCACATGGCATCAGAACATTGTGGTGCAGTTAGCGGAAAATGTGACGCTGGAGGATCGGTACACCCTCGTGCTGGACGACAAGGGCGATCTCGTGTACGCGAGGGACAACGGGGCGTTGACCTTGGATGGCGGCGGTCAAACAGGGGATCAGAGCTTCGGCTGGAATACGAGCAGCAAGGTTTGGGATCTGTCGAACGAAACCAAGACGGCTTTCCAAGATAAGACAGACGAAGTCATCTTCACGGATGCCAATGGAGGCACGAATACGGTGACCGTGGCAGCGGACGGCGTGGCGGCGAAGAGCATGACCGTGACGGACGGCACGTGGGAGTTTGGTGGCGAGAGCATCACTGTGAGCGGGACTCTCACGCTGAACGGCGGGGCGACAACCTTCACGGGGACGGTGTCGGCTGGCTCATTGAGCATGTCCGGCGGAACCCTGACGGTCGGAAAGACGGGAGAAACGTCCGGCAGTCTGACCGTAGAGCAAGCATTGAGCGGCGTCTCCCTGACCCTGGACGGTGGCAAGCTGACCGCGAAGGGTACGGTGAATGTGAAACTGGATGGAAACGGCGGTACGTTGAACGGCAGCAGTGAAGGACCTGGTGATGTCCTGACTGCGGACTTGAGCGGCACGGGCAATCTGACGGCGGAGGGAACGTTGACCTTGAAAGGCGAGACAGGGGGAACGTTGACATTGTCGGATGGCGCGAAAGTGACGGGTGATTCGATGGATGGCGTGAGCGTGAAGGGCGTGAACGGCAGCGGAGGTGCGGAAGGAGCCCTGAACGGAAAACTGACTATCACCGGCGAAGGCGGAAGCTACTCGGGAATAGTAAACGGTCTGACCATCACCGTCGGCGGTGAGGGTAAGGAAGGAGCCCCGTTGACGGCGAGTCAGACCTTCTCGGGAACCATGGTCGGCATTGAGGATGCCACCGTGAAGTCGGGCAGCACGCTGACTTTGAGCGGAACGGGTGAGGATGTGGACACCGGTGTAGAGGTGACTAAGGCGGCGGTGGAGGGCACCCTGAAGATGGCGGGAGGCAGCGTGATGGATTTGAGCGGCGGCGGTTCGCTTACCCTGACGGGCACGGGGACGGTGACCGTGAAAGGGGCGAGTCCGGAGGGGACGAACAGCATCGGCAGCGTTGTGTTCGAGGGGACTGGCGAGCTGTCGTTGACCGGCGATTTGACGACGAATGATTTGCAGGGCACGACCGGCAGCGTGAGCGGCACGGGCAAGCTCGTGCTGGAGACGAATGCAAAGGGCTCCTTTGGGGGCAGTGTGGGGACCGAGTTGGAATTCAAGGGTGGTGAGCAAGGCTTCGAGCTGACCACCTTCGGCGGCTCGACGCTGACCGTGACGAGCGGTGACTTGACCATCAAAAATGCGCTCAGCGCGGAGGTGACCGTCGCCACGGACGGAACCCTGACCCTCACCGGCGGCGGCACGATTTCGAGCTTGAGCGGCACGGGCAGCCTCGTGCTGGGAAGTGCGAACAACCGTATCGATGCGCAGACGGGCGGCTTGGAAGGCTTGACCCTGAACGGCGGGACGTTGACTCTGAAAGAAGGTGCGTACGACTTCGGCACGCTGAACATCGCCGCGGCGACGGATTTGAAGATTGCAGCGGGAGGGAGCAACACGCTCACGGCGATCACGATCGACAGCTTTGGCTCGTCCGCCGCGAAACTGACCCTGAAGATCGGAAGCGAAGACGCGGGCATCTTGGCTGCTTTGAAGGCGGACGAGGACAAGAAGATTCAGGTGTTCACGGGCGCAGGTATCACGGATGGTTGGCAGAGCCACGTCGAACTGGATCACAGCGGACTCGGCTTGACCGGGCGCGAGAGTTTGTACCTGGATGAAAACGGCTATCTGGTGTACCAGGATATTCAGGGAACGCTTCAGTGGTACGGCACGGGTAGCGGAACGGCAGGGGTCTGGGAAGCCGAAAACGGCGATGAGCAGGATTGGAAGATCTCCGGCGTGGGCGAGACCCTCAATACGGCGTTTAAGAGCGGCGATAGTGTTGAGTTCGGCAGCGACGGAGGCAGCAACAAGACCGTTACGCTGTCCGGCGCCATCAGCGTGACGGACATGACCGTGAGTGCGCAGGGTTACAGCTTCCAGGTGGATGCGTCTGATGACGCTGATGGCCTGGCTGACAGCCTGACGGTGACGGGAACGCTCGACCTGCAGGAGGCGGCGAGCTTCAACGGCACGGTGGAATTCCAGAGCACCGTGAAGGGCGATGGGGGCTTGACCGTGGCGGGCGGAACGGTGACGTTCAAGAGCGCGCTGAATAAGGGAACAAAAGGTGATGGTTCGGATGGCTTCGATGGCACGTTGACCGTGAGCGGAGGGACGGCGATTTTGGAGAATGGCGGCGATGTCACGGGCGTCGTGGTGAACGGCGTTGAGCTGCAGATCGGCAGTGCTCAGACCCTGACGACGGGGAGCTTGAGCGGGACGGCATCGTCTGCGAAGATCACGGGCGGCACGCTGGTGTTGAACGATACGACCGGCGGGAGCTTCAGCGGTGAGGTGGACTCGAAGTTCACGTACAACGGCACGGGAGAAAAGAACACAGGCTACACCCTGAGCGGCAAGGTGAGCGATAACACGATCACCGTCAGCTCCGGACACCTGAGCATCACGGGTGCGAATGGTGACGGAGAAGGCAGCACTCTGACCTTCAGCGGGAGCAATCTGGACGTGAAGAGCGATGCGACCTTAACGCTGGGCGGCGGAGCTGATGTGACGAAAGTGACGGATGTCACCATCAGTGGGGATATCACGCTGAGCGGCAACCTTGATTTGGCAGGAACGACGAGCAACAAGATCAACGGGAAGGCGACGTTGAACAGCGGTATGCTGAGCTTCACCGGCAGCGGTGCGGCGATACAGGAACAGCTGAGCATCGCAGACGGAGCGAGCGTGAGTTGGCTGACAACGGACACGCTGAGCGTCGGAAGCTTGGCGGGGGCGGCGAAGAGTTTTGGAACGAATGAACATAGTTTGACCCTGACCGGCGGGCAGGGAGGAGCTTCACAAAGCGACTTCGGCGGGTCGGTGACCCTGAAGAGCTTGACCGTGAGCGGTGGGACGCATGAGCTGAAAGGAGGTTTCTCCGGCGAGGTCGTGATGAGCGGCAGTAAAGGAACGAGCCTCACCTTGGGAGACACTGCGGCTACGAACAACACCGTAAGTGGAGTCTCGTTGGGTGAGAATAACACCCTGACCGTGAAGGGCACGGGAACGAACACCGTGGGAAGCTTGATCGGCGAGGGTACGTTGGATGCCCAGAGCGATGTCACGCTGAGTACGGGCAAGGAGGACGACACCTTCACCGGCACGTTGAATATCGAGACGGGCAAGACCGTGACGGGAAGCGGTGCGCTGAGTTTGGGCGCCCTGACCGGTGATGGCGACCTGAAGCTGGATAGCAAGAACACCACCCTGACCCTGACCACAGGGACGAGCAATTACGGCGGTACGCTGAGCGTGACCGGTGACAGCGGTACGGCCGCAAGCCTGACCGTGAGCGGCGGCAGCCACACCTTCTCGAAGGGGCAGACGCTCGGCACGGTGACCCTGAGCAGTGG
Source organism: uncultured Akkermansia sp. (assembly GCA_947628035.1). GTDB lineage: Bacteria > Verrucomicrobiota > Verrucomicrobiia > Verrucomicrobiales > Akkermansiaceae > Akkermansia. Next base: position 16,959 of record CANQYL010000001.1, read on the forward strand.
CAATCTGACTCTGGCGGACGGCACGATGGCATCTCTCGCGGGCGGCAGCTCGGACAGAGGCGGAAACCTGACGATCACCGGCGCGTTGGAGGTAACGAGCGTGAGCGGCAAGCTGGGGACGCTCGCCCTGGGTGCGAACAAGCTGACCTTGAACGGCGGCACCTTGGATGTGAGCGGCATCACCGTGAGCAGCGGCGGGTCGTTGGCGATTCATGTGGGTGACACGGGTGGCGTCCACTTCGCAGCAGGCATGGCAAGCAGCTTCACGCTGGCAAGTGAGTTGACCGTCCATCTGTCGTACACGGATGTACAGAGTTACATCACGGAAGGCAAGGGCTACAATTTGTTTGAAAACAGCACGGCGCTTTCGGGCGACGGCTGGAACAACCTGAAGTTCGTTATCGACAACGGCGGAAGCTACACTGCCAGGCTGGACACGCAGACCGGGCAGATCGTCTTCGAGTCGGATACGAGCGAAGCGCTTGTATGGAACGGCAGTGACGATCAGAACAACATCACGTGGAACGCGAAGTTGACCGATGGAACGACGGCCGGTTGGGAGACGAATGCCGCTGACTTCAGCAAGGATCAGGACGTGGAGTTCCACGGCAGCGGTACGGGGGCAGTGACCGTGACGCTGAACGACAACATCGAGACGAAGAATTTGGAAATCGGCGAGACGGGAGGGAACAACCCGACGCAGTACAGCTTTGAGGGAACGGACAAAACTCTCACCGTAAACGAAACCCTCACGTTGAATGATGGCACCACCTTCAATGTGGAAACCACGGTGAAGGGGGCGGTGAAAGGCGCGGGGAGCATGACCGTGGGCGGGAAGGTGACGCTGCAGAGCGATCTTGGCTCGGATTACACCGGTGGAATTACCTTGGGAGCGAATGGCGAATTGGTGTTGAGCGATGGAACCAACAGCCTGGGAGGAGGCTTGGTGGCGGCAGGAGGGGCGTTGAGCGGCAACCTGACGGGCACCGAGTTGAGCGGCACGGGTGCCTTGACCCTGAAGGGAGGCAGCCAGACCCTGTCCGGCAGCACCAGCGGCGTGGTGACCCTGGAGGGCACCGACAGCCTGACGGGCAGCAGTCTGACCGTGGGAGGCTTGGAGAGTGGAGATGGGACGATGAGCGTGGGCGGCAGCATCACGATCGATGTCGCTGATTTGGACACGACGGAGCACCAATTTAAGGGAACCATCGGGAGCGACTTGGCTCTCACGATGACGGACGGCAAGCAGGCGTTCACGCAGAGCGGGACGTTCACGAGCGTGGCAATGAACGGCGGCGAGTTGAGTTTGGCGGGAGGCAGCACGATCACCGCGCTGAGCGGCAGCAGCGGCACGCTGAAGAGTGATGGGACGATCACCGTGAATGGCGGAAGCTACGGAGGCACATTGACGGTCGGCGGTTTGACGCTGGGCGGCGACCTTACGTACAGCGGGACGAGCGAATCGGTGGGTGCGCTGAATGTGGCAGCGCACAACCTGACGCTGGATGGCGATAGCTCTGCCCTGACGGTGACGGATCTGACGGGAACGGGCAGCATCAAGGCAGGTACAGAGGCGGGCGGCAAGCTCACGCTGGACACCACCACGTCCAACCCGACATCGGGAGAATTTGAAGGAAGCATTGAAACGGCGTTCGATTTCAAGGGCGGGTCGAACGGCTTCACCGTTGGAACCTACAGCGGAAGCGAGCTGACCGTGACGAGCGGTAGTCTGGTGGTGCAGAACGCGCTGAGCGCGGCGGACGGAGTGGATGTCACCATCACGGCGGGAAGTCTGACGCTCGAGAAGGGCGGCACCGTGAAGAGCTTGAACTCGGCAGAGGGTTCGCTCGTGGCGGGCGAAACCCTGACGCTGAAGGGGACGACGAGCGTGAAGAGCCTCAGCATCTTCGGCACGGGGACAGATGAAGTTCACGCCACGTTGACCCTGAACATCGGGGACATTGAAACCGACACCTTCATCGTGGTGGATGCCTTCACGATTGAGGAGAATCAGGAACTCGTGCTGAAGGGCGCGGGTAAGCTCAAGGTGGCGGGAACCAAGGAGTCCGATGACGAGGATAAGCACCAAGCCAACATCATCGTGAAGGGCACGCTGACCCTGACGGATGTTGGGATGCTGAGCGACAACTTGAATCTGCACGCGTACAAAGACACTGATGGCACGGTGGGGAGTCTGAGTTTGTTGTTTGGGGAGACAGGGAAGACATACAAGCTGAGCGAGGTTCTGGGCAAAGGAAGCCAATGGGACGGTGACATCAAGCTGTCCTTGGGTACCTTTGTGTACGACGACGATATGAAGGCGGACGCGTCGTTCATCATGGATGGCGCCGAGCTGCAGTTGGCCAACAATAAAGAGGTGACAGGCGGGCTGAAACTGAGCAAAAACAGCACCGTCCAGGTGGCTACGGGTAACACCGCGACCGTCACCGATGTGTCTTCCCACGCTTCCAGTGGCAACCATACCCTGACGCTGAGCGGCGAAGCTGATGCCGCGACTGCGGGCACGCTGAACCTGAAGGGTGAATTGAAAGGACTGAATGGCTTGGATGCCGGCGGCGGAAAGATCGTGGTCGGCGGCGCGGCTACGGATAGTCTCACGCTGGTGAACGGCTTCACCTTCAAGGGGAATGTCGATTTGGCGACGGGTACGGAGGTCACGGTGTCGGGCAGCGCGCCCATCACCGTGAAGGTTGACAGCACGAATGCGGAGAAAACTCTGACGCTGGGGGTGACGTTGGATTACAACCAGAAGGAAATGTTGACACCCGAATCGGGGAAGGTCGTCTTTGACATAACGGAGGGGACGGTGAAGTTGGGTGCGAAGCAAATCCTGGCGGGCTTGAGTGGGAGTGGCGGCAGCATCACATCGAGCGACACCACAACGCAGGAACTGGCGCTGGTCGGAAGCGGGTCAAAGAAGTGGAGCGGCAACATCGGTGAGAGGGTGAACCTCACTGTTCGCGACATAACAGGTGATTTTGAACAGACCATCGGCAGCTTCGGCACAGACGCGGGCACGAACGGCAGCATCACTGTGGAATCAGGTACCCTGAAGATCACCGGCGACATGTACACCAGCGGTCTGACCTTGGGTACGTCCAGCGGAGGGACGGGCAGTTTGACCTTGGAAGGAACAAATAAGACGTACCGTGTGGGCGGTGATATCAAGCTACTGGGAAGTGACGCCGGGTTGACCTTGGGTAGCGGCGTTACGCTGACACTGACAGGGAGCTTCACGAGCGAAGGTGGTGCGTTGAGCGGGGGCGGTACATTGAAGTACAGCGGGGCAACGGAGGGCGACACCTACAAAGATTTCGCGGTGGATCTGAAGGATGGCATCACGCTGGATGTGGAGAGAGGAAACCTCGAGTTCAAGGGGAATACCGACGGAAACGCCAAGTTTGTGGTCGGCAAGGAGGGCGAAACGGCTGCCAAGCTGAAGATTCACTCCACCGTGGCGGATGCCGCCAACAGTGAAGGTCTGTCGGATTTGGATGAGTCCCTGCGGAATAAGACACGCAAGGTGGGGAGTGTGGAGTTGAAGGGCGGCGAACTCGTGCTGAGCGTGGATGGGACCAACGTGGAGAACGTCTATCTCGCCCATCTGAGCTTTAACGACACTGCGGATGACGAAACGTCCGGCGGAACCATCACCGTGGAGAGCGGGAACCTGATCCTCGGCGGACTCAACGGCAGCACGAAGGATTCGATTGATGCGAAGGGCGGCACCATCACCCTCGTGGGTGGCACGGGCGGTGAAGATGACTACGCCGGCACGCTGAGCGGCGAGGTGAAATTCCAAGGTTCGACGACCAGTAAGCAGATCTTGTCGGGCAACGTGACGGGCAATCTGTCGGTCTCGGGCGGTGAGTTGACGCTGAGTGGGGAGCATGGGGATATCACCCTTGATAGCGCGGCCGTGACGGGCGGCAGCCTTGTGGTGAATAAGGGGACGATTACGAAACTGGCGGGCGATAGCAGCTCGGCAGGCACGCTGAGCGTGACGGGAGCCGTCGCTGTGAGTACGGTGGATGGCACCTTCAACACCGGCGTGATCAACGTTGGAGAAAACGGCGTGCTGACGCTGGGAGGTAACGCGAGCATTAAGGCGTTGACCGGTACGGCTACAAGCGGCAGCATTGCGAGCGGCAAGATGGAAGGTGAGCAGACCCAGGCCATCACGCTCACTCTGGCGGGCGACAGCACGGGGAAGGCGAACTATGCGGGCAGTGTGGACGAGTACGTGGACATTAAGATGATCGGCTCGTCCACCACCATGTCGCAGGAGCTGAGCGGCGAGGTGAAGGGCAATGTGACCGTGAATAACGGCACGCTGACCCTGAATGGGACGTACGGTGAGACTTCAGGCAAGGAAATTAAGATCGAAGTCTCCACCAGTACTCCGACCGACGCGACTCTCGTGCTGGGCGGGACAGGTGATCATACGGTGAATAGCACGGTGACATTCACGAGCGGTACGCTGGAGATTGGCAGTAATGCGAACGTCACGCTGAAGACCTTGAACCTCGGCTCGAGCGGCGGTACCAGCACGCGGGATCTCACCGTGAACGGCAAGCTCACGCTGGAGAATGCGATTAGCAACGGCAGCCTGCACAAGCTGAGCTTGGGTAACAATGCCACGATGGACATGAAGAACAGCGCCCTGACGCTGGATACGCTGGCGTGGACGGGTTCGGCGACGTTGGATCTCGACTTGGACGCCAGTCTCAGTGGCAGTAACGGCGCGAAGATCACTCTGAGTGCGCTGTCGGCAGGGAGCGACAAACTGACGATTTCTCTGAACTGGGGTGATATCAAGGCAGCCGTGGAAAGAGGAGTCGGCAGTGAGGATGGAATTAAGTATCAACTCTTCAGTTTCGCCGGCAGCAGTCTGACTGAATTCTCTGAAAATCAGCAGAAGCTGTTCAATGTTGACCTCGGCAGTGACGCCGGGGCGTGGAGTGCATCCATCGACAAGGATGGTTACATCGTCTTCAAGCAGGCGGAAGGGGTGAAGATTTGGGAGGGAGCCGACGATCTGAATTGGACCAACGGAGGGAGTGGCTGGAAATTGGTGGGTGGCGACACTGCTGTCCAATTCGTCGAGAATGACGAGGCCATTCTCGCCGGGACAAAGACAGAAATGCCCATTAACGTGACGGTGACGGCAACGGAGGGTGACAACGATCTGGACGTCAAGAAGGTGACGATTCAGACGGGCGACTACGCCTTCAGCGGAGGCAAACTGGCGATTGCCGAGGGGCTTTCCATCACCACCGCGTCCGGTTCGAAGCTGAGTTTCGGGAATGAGACCGTCATTGACGGAACGGTGGGCAGCACGAGCGGGAACAGCGTACTGAGCGCGGGCTCCGGCGGCAAGCTGACGCTGGAGGATGGGCTGGGGAGCAACACCTTTAGCGGCAGTTTGGAGCTGGCGGGAGGCGAGATCGTGCTGAACGGGGAGACGAACGGCGGGAAGCTCGAGATGGGCGCAGACGGCGGCACGTTGACGGTGACGAGTGCAACGGGCAGGTTCGATGGAGCGGTCTCGGACGGTGGGTCCGGGGGCGACCTGAAGATGGGGGCGGGAGACGGCACGGTGGCGCTGAGCGGCACGATGACGGGTGCGATCGATTGGAATGGGAGCACTAGCAACGGGAGTAACAAGGAGACTCTGGAGGTTGGACAGAAGAATCAAACTGGAGATTTGGCTGACCTGAGCGTGGGCGGTCTGCGCGGCGGGTACAAGGGCGACAGCTCCTCCTCGGGCACAAATCCCCAGCGCGGCAGCGTGACGAGTGAGGACGGACACGACCTGACCATCACGGGGAATGATGCAAAGAACACCTTTGATGGGAAGGTGAGCTTAGTGGGCAGCCTGACCATCGGTACTAGCGCCGATGGAGTATCGAGTCCGGCGCAGCAGACCTTTACGGGCGAGACGACCCTGAGTGACGTTACCGTGAACGCGGGCAGCACGCTCACGCTGAATGGGACGACGACGGCGTTGACCGGCAAGCTGGACGGCGACGGTACCTTGAGCCTCGGGACGAGTTTGACGCTGGGTGACGCGAACCACAGTGCGCAAGGGATCGGCACGCTCAGCATGGGCACAACCGGCAAGTTGAGTCTGGGTCAGAACACCACCCTGACCGTGGGCAACCTGACCGGGGGTACGGGAAGTAGCATCAACGCGGCGACCTCGGCTACGGGCAACAAGCTCGTGCTGAACTACGCGGGTGGAGTGCCCGGCACGTACGATGGGAGCATCGGCGTGGATCTGGAGTACAACAGCAGCAATGACTTCACGCTGGGCGGCACGAACGCGGTGGGTGGCAAGCTCACCAAGAGCGGAACCGGCAAGCTGACCGTGAGCACGGATACGGCACTGGGCGAGGTGACGGTGAACGGGGGTGAGTTGGCGCTGGGAGCGGCGATGACTCTTGGCGTGACGAATGTGACCGGCGGAACGCTGACGCTGGGAGCGAATGCGACACTGGGTAACCTGACCGGCTCAGGCGACAGCACCACGGTGACGGGGAAGAGTCTGACTCTCACTACGGCGAACTACACCGGCAAGTTGACGGCGACGGACCTGACTGTGAATGGCACGAGTACATTGAAGGACGCGACGTTGGAAGGCACGCTGACGGTGACGGGTACGCTGACCATCGACAATGCCGGCACGGTGGATGCGAAGGGTTTGGGCAACGGAGGAACCATCACCGGCGGCAAGCTGACCCTGAGTGGGAGCAACGACATCACCTCCGGTGCGACGATCGGCAGTGAGCTGACGTACACGAGCACGGGCGCATCCAAGCTGACGGGTGCGGTGACGGGTGCGGTGACGGTGGATACTGCCACCGGCAGCTTGACGCTGGAGAGTGCGTTTGGTTCGACCGCGAAGGCAGCGAGTGCGACCCTGAAGCAGGGCACGTTGGAGTTGACCGGGGGCGGCGAGCTCGAGCTGACGGCGAAGAATGGTGACGACGTTCCGGGCGGTACGCTGAAGGTGAGCGGAACGCAGAGCGTGAAGCTGACGGAGCTGACGGGCAGTCTGACGGGGCTGACCCTGGCGAACGGATCGACCCTCGACCTGAGCGCGCTGACGGCGGCGGATTTGGGTGTGGTGAGCATCACGGAGGCAGATGGGGCGCAGAATGCGACCATCAAGGTGGGGATGACGAACGATGCCACCAAGACCCTGACGAAGTTGACGCTGGATAAGAATTCGCTGAGCGCCGGCAAACTGACGATTGATTTGACCGGCATCAACCTGAGCGACATCGGCGCTGATGGCAAGCAGTTGTTCGATGGAACAGAGTTCCTCGGCGTTTCCGGCTGGACGGACAAGATCGGTTGGCACACGGATAATCAGATTGAGGATCGTCACTACCTCGAGCTGGATAGCACGAGCGGCGTGCTGAAGTACATCGACGCGGGCAATAAGATCACGCTGGATGGAACGACGGGCGGTGGTACAACCTACAACTGGAACACCGAGACGGAAAACAAGATTTGGAGCGTCGGGCAGGCGGGGATGACCTCATTCAAGGGCGCGACGGATGAAGTCGTGTTCATCGATGAGCCGGCGGAAGGTGCCACTGCCAACACCGTGACCGTCGATAGCACGAGCGATGGCGGCGTGAAGGCGAAGAGCATGACCGTGGAGAGCGGTACGTGGACGTTTACGGGAGGTTCGGTGACGGTGGACGGAACCGGCACGTTGACCCTCGGAACGACGGGCGTAGGAGCGAAGAACGCGACCGTGACCTTTGAGTCGGCTCTGACTGTCGGCGGCGCGACCACGGTGAACACCGGCAGCTCGCTGACCCTGAAAGGTGCGAGCACGTTGAAGAGTCTGGCGGTCGAAGGCAGCGTGACGGTGTCCGGCACAACCACGTTGGAAAGTTTGACAGGCACAGCAGGCACGGTGAAGGTGGACGGTGAAGCAGGCTCCTTGAGCGTGACGGGGGCGCTGGACGACTTCGGCGGCAGCCTGACGCTGAACGGCGGCGGCAAACTGACCGCAACGAGCACGACGGCGAAGGAAATCACCGTGACGAACGGCGGTACGCTGGACGGCGGTACGGGCTTGCAAGCCAAGCTCGATGCGAGCAGCACGGGTGACATCACGGCGCAGGGTACCTTGACCCTCGGCGGCACGACGTCGGGCGCGCTGAAGGTGGAGGGAACCGTGACGGGCAACAGTGCGGGTGACTTGAGCGTTGCGGGAGTGCGAGATGGAACGAGCACCGGAACGTTGAAGGGAACGCTGACCGTGACCGACAACGATACGGGCAACAGCTTCAGCGGCACGGTGACGGATCTGGTCCTCACTGTGGGCAGCGAAACCGTCGAGGCACAGCAGAGCTTCACGGGGGCGACGGTGACCCTGACGAGCGCGGATGTGAAGAAGGGCAGCTTGACCCTCGGCGGAACGGAGTCGAGCACGATCACGGGCACGGCGAGCGTGGCAGGAGACAGCACGCTGACGCTGAGCGGCACGAGCAACACCATCACGGGTGCGCTGAGCGGCGACGGGACGTTGGATGTGACGGGCGCGACCACGTTGACGGCGGGCGGCAGCATCGGCACGTTGAAGGTCGGTGCGGTAATCACGCTGAACGGCGATTTGACCGTCACCACGATGGGTGGCGGCACGGGAAGCATCGCGGTGGCGGCGGACAAGACGCTCACGGTGAACGGCTGGACGGCGAGTCAGTCGTTGACCGGGCTCACGCTGAACGGCGGGGCGACCTTGGATTTGAGAGGAATGACGAGCGGCACGGCGGATATCGGAACCCTCACGGGGACGGGGCTGGAGGCGGATAAGAAGGCGACCGTGAAGATCAGCAATGTGTTTGAGGGGACCAACAACCTCGTGCTCGACATCGATGCACTGAGTGGGTTTTACAGCAACAAGCTCCAGTTGGATGTGAGCGCGCTGAACCTGTCATCGAGCTCCTCAGCCAGCACATACACGCTCTTCAGCGGCGGCGACATCAGTGGTTTGCTGAACAGCATTGAACTCACCGGGACGGCTGGATTCGGTTTGGACGAACACCACGTCCTGCGGTTAACGGCGGAGGGCGTGCTGGAGTACAACGTGAGCGACAGCACACTCGTGTGGGACAAGGACGAGACGAAGGATCACACGTGGGAGGCGAGTGGCAGCCGGGATTGGAAGGGCGGCTTCACCTTCACGACCGGGACCGACAGCGCGAAGTTCGGGACGGAAGGCTTGGGTGATGCGAATACGGAGACCGTGACCCTGAGCGGCGAGGTGAAGGCGGCGAATGTGACAATTGAGTCTGAGGGCTACACCTTCGCGATGAACGGCGATGACGGCTCGCCCGACAGCTTGACCGTGAGCGGAGAGCTGAAGCTGGAGAAAGCTACGACCTTCAATGCGACCGTGAAGGTGGAAAGCTCGGGCAAGATGACCGGAAACGGGGACTTGACTCTCGGCATGGGCGGCAGCCTCACGGTTGGTACCGCGCTCAAGGCGACCAGCGAAGCAGACGGCGGAGCATACACGGGCACCATCACCCTGAATGGCGGCAAGTTGACTGCGGAAGGTGATGTGAAGGTTGGTACGGGCACGGGTGGCACGCTGCACGGCAATGGCTCAGGTCTGACCGCGAGCTTGAGCGACAGCGGTGCGCTGACGGCGGAGGGAACGCTGAACCTGACGGGCACGACGACGGGAACGGTGAACTTGGCGAACGGCGCGACCGTGAAGGGCGACGCGACGAGCGGCGTGACCGTGGCGGGCATCACCGGCGGCAGTACGGGTGATGGCACGGCGACGACGCTGGGCGGGACGATCACCGTCAGCGACGAGGCGACCACGGAGAGCCCGTACCAGTACGGGGGCAAGCTGGCTGAGGATCTGGAGCTGACGGTCAGCCAGGGCAAGCAAAGCCTTGAAGCGACCGGGCAGACGATGGCGAAAGTCACGGTGGGAACCAGCGGCGAGCTGACCCTGGCGAGCGGCACAACGGTGTCGGGTGAGGTGAACGTGGGCGGCACGCTCACATGGACCGGCACCCTGACGGCGGGGTCGTTGACGGGTGAGGCAACGGCTCTCGGTGGTAAGGATGTGTCCCTAGTGTTGTCGGGCAGCGGCAGCAGCTACGGCGGCACGCTTACCCTGAGCGGCTTGACCGTGAGCGGTACGCATACGCTGAAGGAGGGCTCCGTGGGGGCTCTGACTGTGAACAAGAACGCCACGTTGACGCTGAGCGGCACGATGACCGTGACGGATTTGAAGGGCGGTACGGACGCGGCAGGAACTGTTGAAGGCAGCGTGGGCGGTACGGGCAAACTCGTGCTGGATTACACGAGCGCGGCGGCTCAAGGCGGATTTACGGGCACGGTGGGAACCGAGCTGGAATTCAGCGGTGCGGCGAGCGACGCGGGTGCAGACACAAACAAGGGCTTTACGCTGGGCACCTTCAGCGGGTCGACGTTGACCGTGAAGAGCGGAGCCTTGACCATCACCGGGGAGCTCATTGCGGCGGACGGAGTGGCCGTGACGCTGGGTGAGAAGAGCGCCCTGACCCTCAATGGCGGCACGGTGAAGAGTTTGGATGCAAACAGCAAGGGCGCGCTGACGATCGGCGCAGACACCAGCCTGACAACGGCGGCGGGCACGTTGAGCAAACTCACCCTGAACGCGAAACTCACGGTAAACGGCGGCACGCTGGAGGCGAGCGAGCTGGAGATCGGTACCGGCGGCGCGCTGGAGCTCACTGTGACAAAAGCAGGAGAGCCGGAGGGAACCCCCACCGGCGCTAACCTGGCGATCGGCATAGCGTTGGGCAAACTGACCGACGACAAGAAACTGACCCTGACCCTGACCGGTCTGGACAGAGACGATCTCACGGGCAAGGGCTACCAACTCTTTGAGGCGAACGACTGGGGTGAAGGTCACTGGGATCACTTGACGCTCGAGGTCAGCGGGGTAACGCTCAGCAGCTACGAGGAATGGAAGATCGATTCCTCGTCCGGTGTGCTGACGCTCGTCACCGTCGAAGGTGATCTGGTCTGGGCCGGCACGCAGAGCAGCCACAAGTGGTCCGCATCCAAGGATGACAAGAACTGGGATCTGGGGGACCATAAGGGTGTCGAGTACGGCGACAATCGCGGCGTTGTGTTCACGAGCGGCACCGATGTGTCCACGACCGTGGAGGTGGAAGCGGGCACGGAGGATAAGCTGACCGTGGCGGGGATGACCGTGGGTCAGGGTGATAGCGATGCTGCGAATTACACCTTCACGGGGGACGCGTTGAGTGCGACCACGCTGGCTATCGGAGGACAGGCGAGTGCGACCTTCGAGAACACCGTCACATTCAGCGGCGAGTTGAGCGGCCAGGGAACCTTGGGCGTGGGGACAAACGGAAACGTGATCCTGAGCGCGGGCGGCGAAATCGGCGGTGTGGAGATGAGCGCCGGCACGTTGACGATCGGCGATACGAAGACCCTGACGACGGAGACCCTGGCGACGAAGAGCTTGAGCGGGACGGGAACATCTGCGCAGATCAAGGGCGGGACGCTGTCGTTGACCGACGCGACCGGCACGGGGAGCTTCGCGGGCAGCATCAGCAGCAACTTCACGTATGAGGGGACGTATGGGACTGAAAACCTCTCCTTCACCCTGAGTGGGAAGTTCGATGGGGGGACGCTGACGGTGTCGGATGGGAAGCTGAAGCTGACCGGGACGACGAGTCTGGGCAGCGGAAGCCAGAGCGTGACGGTGAGCAGTGACGCCGAACTCGAGCTTTCGTCAGCCGAGCAGACGGTTGATGCGACGTATCTGACCCTGAACGGAACGCTGACGATGGGCGGTGCGACGAAGAACACCGTGAGCGGCGGCATTACGCTGGGCAGCGGAGCCACGCTCGACTTTACGGCGGGCTCGGGCAACAACGTGAGCGGCGCGGTGACGATGAACGGAGGCACGCTGAAGTGGACGGGCACGCTGGAGGTCGGCGGACTCGCGGATGGTACCAGTGTGGCAGGCAGCACGCTGAGCGGCACGAGTCTGACCATCACGGCGGGCGGTCAGGGCGGTCAGAGCTACGGTGGCGATCTCAGTTCCGTGGCGGTGACGATGAAGGCGTCTGCCAACACGGACACGCAGACCTTCACGGGGACGAGCTACAGCAACGACTTTACGGCGGAGAAGGGAACGCTGAAGTTCGAGAACGCAGGACCCGTTACGTTGAGCGGGACGACCGTTACGACGTCGGAGGACGGCGTGATTGAGTTCACGGGCGACGGCAGCATCACGAACCTGAGCGGCACGGCGGGAACCGTGAAGAGTACGGATGGGACCAAGAGTTTGACGCTCGGCGGCAGTTACAGCGGGACGCTGGATGTGGAGGGCACGCTGAAGGCGGACGGCGGGAGCGGGTTCACCTACACCGGCACGGATGGCGAGGCGGGCAAGTTGGAGGTGAGCGATGAGAAATTCACCATCGGCGAGAATGGCCTACTGACGGTCGGTGACCTGACGGGCAGCGGCACGGTGAAGAAGGCTGACACTGACACGACCGGCAAGCTCGTGTTGGGCTACACGGGTTCGAACGGCAGCTTCGGTGGCAAGATTGAGACCGCGCTGGATTACACGGGCTCGGGCTCCTTCACGATGGAAGCCGAAAGCGCCGTGTCGGGCGCGATCACGGTGAATGGCGCAGGCACGCTGAAGTTCGCGAAGGCGTTGGGCAGTGGTGATTCGGCGAAGAACGTGACCCTGACGCAGGGCACGCTGGAGCTGGCAAACGGCAGCAACGTGGCGCTCACCACCGGCGGCGAAGAGGCGAGGAAGCTGAGCGTGGCGGCCGGCGAGCCTGATGGTAGCTCGGTGGTGAAGGCGAGCGGGCAGAGCGGCGACGTATCGCTGTCCGACCTCACCCTCGCGGCGGGCAGCACGCTCGACTGGACGGATGCGACCCACAAGCTGACGGTCAAGGACATCACCCTGAGCGGCAATGCGACGATCAAGTTGTCGGGGTTGACCTCGTACACGAGCGGCAGCACTACAACCCTGCTGACCTACGACGGCATGCAACCCTTGAATTTGGAGGGTCACACGCTCACGATCGAGGTGTCGGATGACTTCCTGTGGTCGTTGGTGACGCAGGGCGACGGGGAGACGGGATTCCGGCTCTTCGACGGATTGACTCAAGCTATCACGAATGGTGGGTTGACGCTGGGAAGAACAAACAGTGCGGAGTACACCTCGAAGCTGGGCGACTTCGCTTTGACATTGGGCAATGACGGTGTACTGAAATGGGTGCAGAATAACATCGTGCTCGAGTTTGATGGGAAATCGCCACTCACGTGGAAAGCGAGCGACGCCGATGGAAACCACGAGTGGAAGAACACGGGTAAGAATAACAACCAAGAGGATTGGCAAGAGAACGTGACGGCGCAGTTCAATAGCTCGTGGGACATCGCTGTCACGCTCGAGGGCGCGGTGAACGCCGAGGCGGTCCGGGTGTTGCAGGGCACGTACACCTTCACGCCATCGACGACCGCTGGGGGAACGAACAGCCTGACTGTGGCGAAGGATCTGAGCGTGGAGAGTGACGCCGGTGTAACCTTTGACGCGACAGTGACTGTGGAAGGCAGTCTGACCGGCGAGGGTGACGTCACGCTCGGTGCGGGCGGCGATGTGACTGTGACGGAGGCGTTGACGGGTGAGCCGAGCGGCTTCACGGGAACCTTGACGCTGGACGGCGGCAAGCTGACCGCGGAGGGCGACGTGACGATCACCATGGGTGGTACGGCCAGCACGCTGAACGGCAGAAAGAATACCGAGGGGTCGACAGGCTTGACGGCGGAGCTGACCGGGGAGGGCACGGGTGCGTTGACGGCGGAAGGGACGCTGACCCTGAAGGGCACGACCAAAGGAACCTTGACCGTGGCGAGCGGGGCGACCGTGAAGGCGGAGACAAAGCTTGTAGATGATACGAATCAAGCTCTGAGTGTGGCGGGCATCAACAGCGATGACTCGAACGGAACGCTGAGCGGTGAGATTACGGTGACGGGATCGACCGGCAGCTTTGGCGGCAAGGTGGAGAATCTGACCATCACCGTGGACGACGGAAACGGCGGTACGGCAACGCAGGCCTTCACGGGCACGGATGTGACCATCACGAAGGCGACCATCGGCGCGGGAGACACGCTGACCTTGAGCGGCGGCACTGTAACGACTGCCGATGTGGCGGGTACGTTGAGCATGGGTGGCGGGACGTTGAACGGATTGACCGGCGGGGGTACGTTGGAGCTGACCGGTGGGGTTACGCTGGGCGGCGATGGCAGCATCGGCAACCTCACGGGAAGCGGCAAGCTCACGGGAACTTCCACGCTGACCTTGAACTATGCGGACACCGGGACCGGCACGTTCACGGGCGAGTTGGCGACGAATCTGACCTACGGCGGAAGCGGGACATTCACCGTGGAGAAATTCACGGGCAACGAACTGTCTGTGACCGGGACGGGCACCTTAAACGTCGGCAAGGCGGGCGTGAGCGGGGGTGATGGCACGGATCTCACCTTCGGGGACGGTGAGAGTGACGAACTCACCTTGAACAACGCGACCGGTACGTTGAACCTGCAGGGCAAGAGCGTCACGCTCACGGCGACGGGAACCAATCTCGATCTCCAGGCGGGTACGCTGAAGCTGAGCGGCACGGCGTCCAACACCGTGACGGGAGACATCACGCTGGGTAGCAATGTCACCCTGAACTTCGCGAACGGATCCGCCACGAAGAATGAGGTGGACGGCGTGGTGAACCTGAGCAGCGGTGAGCTGACATGGACGGCGGGCGAAGCGGGATTGACCGTGCAGGGCTTGAAGGGCAGCGGCACGTTGGAAACGGGCACGCATTTGACCATCGACGGCAAGGGCGACACGTACGAGGGTAACCTGGGCAGTGTGACGAACGTCACGATGAACAGCAGCGAGGGGAACGCCAAGCAGAACTTCAGCGGCGCGACTGATAACTTCAGCAATGTCACCTTCACCGCGAAGAAGGGCACGCTCGCATTCACCAACAGTGCTGCGGTGACGCTCAAGGAGGTGGTCGTGGAGGAGGGCGGCACGGTGAGCCTCACCCAAGGCGGCACGATCACGAGTTTGAAGAATGGCGATAGCGGGAACCTGGGCGGAACCGTGGACGCGTCGGGCAAGAGCTTGACCCTCACCGGCGCGGACTTCAGCGGCACGGTGAAGGCGGAGGAGCTGACCGTAGGCTCCTCGAGCGGCGGGGATAAGTTGAAGAACGGCGGGATCAGCGGCAAGCTGACCGTGAGCGGGAAGAGCTTGACGGTCGGCGGGGAGCTGAGCGTCGGGGATCTGGGCGGAACCGGCAGCATCGACGGCGAGGGAACACTCATCCTGAAGAACAGCAGCGCGCTGACGGGCGGGGATATGGCTATCACCACGATCCTCGACTTCCAAGGCAGTGCGGATGCCACGCTGAACAATTACACAGGGAAGAGCGTGACGGTGAACTCCGAACAAGAGAAAACTCTCACCTTGGGGACAGCGTTGACCGACGCGAAGGTCACGCTGGAGAAGGGCACGCTGAAACTGAAGGGCGATGACACGCTCAGCCTCGAGGATACGACAGGAGACGGTGGGATATTGGATTTGAGCGAGGCAAGCAGCGCCGTGACGTTGACCGGGGTCGGCGCCGGAACGACGATCAGCGAGCTGAAACTGGGCGACCACGAGCTGGTGCTCAACGCCGATGTGACGGGACCTTTGTCGGTGACCAAAGTGACGGGCAAGACAGGCGAGGGTGGCGCGTTGAGCGGTACGATCAAGCTCAACGTCAAGGGCAGTGGGACAAGCTACAGCAATGCGCACCTGAAGCTCGACGCAAGTGCCTTGGAAGGTTGGGGAGACAGCAAGTTGACCATCGAATTGCACGAGGTAGACGGATCCGGTCTGCTGGAGTGGTTTGAGAAGCAGTCGAGTAACAAGCTGACCCTGTTCGAAGGCACTTACCCGACTCTGGATGATATCAGCATCGCGGGTCTGACCATCACGGACGAATACAAGTGGAAACTTGATGGTGGTCAACTGTACTTGGAGAGCTTCCTCAGTAGTGATCTCACGTGGAAGAGCAGCGACGGCAAATGGACGATGGAGGAGAGCGACAAGGATTGGGAGGTTAAAGCCGGAGATACCGATACGCAGATGTCCATGTTCCATAAGGACAGGAACCTCGTCTTTGGTAGCGGGGGCGCGACGCCCGGAACCGTCACCCTGAGTGGGACAGCGGAGGGCTCGTCCGAGTTTGCGGCGTCGGGCATGGAGGTGAGCGCGGACGGCTACACCTTCCAGGGCGATAGTAGCACAACTTGGACGGAGACGCTGAAGGTGTCCGGCGCCCTCGATCTGAGCACCGGGACGACGACCTTTGCGCTCGGAACCACGGTCGGTTCGCTGACCGGATCGGGTGCGCTGACGGTTAACGGCACGACGTTCGAAGTTGGGTCGCAAATTACCAACAGCTACACAGGAAAGGTGACGTTGGAGAACGGCGCCACGCTGAAGCTGACCGGGGTGAATACATTGGGCAGCTTGGAATTGACCGGCACGACGGGCAACACGCTGACTCTCACGGGTGAACCCACGAAGAGCCTGACCGTGACGACGATGAGCGGCAGCGGCAGCGCGACGCTGAACGGCGGCACATTCAACCTCGGCGGCACGATGACCGGCACGCTCACGGTGGGAACGGATGCGACCTTGAACGGCAGCACTCAACTGAGCGTGGCGGGAGTGAAGGGCACCACGGGCACGTTGAAGGGCACGATCACTGTGACCGGCAAGAGCGATGACAACAGCTTCGGCGGCACGGTGAGCGGATTGAACATCACCGTGGACGGCGGAGACAACGGCGCGCAAGCGAGCCAGAAATTCACGGGGAACAGTGTGAGCTTGGGGACCACGGAAGTGAAGGAGAACGGCACGCTGACGCTGAGCGGCACGGGCAACACCATCACGAGTCTGAGCGGCGGCGGTACGTTGGAGGTGCAGGGCTCGACGGAATTGGAATTGGGGACAGGTACTAATGAGATCGGCTCGTTGAAGGTGGGTGGTGAGAGCACGGAGGTGACACTCGGCGGCAATCTGACGGTGACCGATCTGGAAGGCAACGACAAGGCAAGCATCGTGAAGAGCGCTAGCGGCAAGGATGACGCGACCCTCACCCTGAAATATGCGACTGGAATGCCTGCGGGCAAGTTCGACGGCACGATCAGCACGAATCTGACGTACGAAGGTTCGGGAAGCTTCACGGTCGGTACCTTCACGGGGGCGACGTTGAAGGTGAACAACAGCGGCAGCTCTAGCAACCTGACCATCACGAATGCGGTGGGGGATGCAACCTCTGCCACGGTGGACGACGGCAAGCTGACGCTGTCGGCGGGCGGCACGCTGGCGGCGCTCAATAGCAGTGCGGGCAGCACGGACGGCGAGGTTGAATCGGGGAATACTCTCACCGTAAACAGCGGTACGTACAGCGGCAAGTTGACGTCGACGGGCTTGACCCTCGGCGGGACGTTCACCTTCAAGGGAACCGGGGCTGATAATGACGTGGGCGCACTGTCGCTCGGCGGCAACACCCTGACCTTGGACGGCGGCAAGCTGAGCGTGTCGAGTCTGAGCGGTGAGGCGGGCAGCGTCGTGAGCGGCACGGCGGAGGGCACCCTGACCTTGAAGGACAAGGTGGGCGGCAGCTTCGGCGGGACGATCAGCAGCAACTTCGTGTACGACGGCACGAAAGATGATGGCTACGCCACGTACGAGCTGAGCAAGGGCTTCAGCGGCGGGAACTTGACCGTGCAGGCGGGCACCTTGAAGCTCGCCGCAGCTTTGGATGGGAGCAAGACCAAGAGCGTGGATATCAGCGGGAACGGCACGCTGGAGCTGACGGCGGGCGGCACGATCACGAGCTTGAAGGGCACGGGCGCGCTCGTACTGAAGAGTGACACGACCATCACGGCGCAGACGCTGAGCAGTACCGATGGGCTGAAGAGCTTGGATCTGACCGGGAAGCTCACGCTGAAGACCGTTACGGGTGGGTACGACTTCGGAGCGTTGACCTTGAGCGGCGCGGCGAGCATCGACTTCGAGTTGAACGCGGCGTCGGATGCGAATAAGACGCTGAGCGGCACGCAGGTGAAGCTGGACAGCATCACGGGGTTGACCACAGATCCGGGCGGCGAGAAGCAGCTCACGCTGAACATCACGAAGGATATCCTGGATGCCTTGAAGGTACAGAGCAATGGAATGGGCGGCTTTTGGAAGCTCTTTGACGTGAGCGGCTGGGGAGGTAAAGGTGACTGGAACACGAAGGTCGACCTGAAGCTCGTCGGAGAAGGAGAAAGCGGTCAAGCTTTGAACACCGAGAATGGCTGGGAGTTGTATCTGGATGCGGACGGTCAACTGCACTACGACGACGTGAGCAGTACGCTGACGTGGAACGGGACGGACAACACCTGGGATCAGGAGGACGACTCGGATCCGGATAACGCGGATGATTGGAACGTCGGCAAGAACGGCGGTACGGCGGACTTCATCAAGGACAAGAAAGTCGTGTTCGACGGGAACGGAGCGGGAAATATCACCATCAAGGTGAGCGAGGGCATATCCGTGCAGGACATGACCGTGTCGGCTGACGGGTACGCCTTCACCAATCCGGAGGGAGGAAGCTCCACGCTGGCGGTGAAGGGCACGCTGACGCTGGGTGCGGCAGAAGGCGTTTCTACGCCGGAGACGAACACCTCGTTCGGGGTGACCACCAATGTCGGAACCCTGAGCGGCAAGGGTGACCTGACCCTCACGGGTCACATGACTGTGAGCGAGGATCTGACGAACGCCTACACGGGCAAGGTGACCATGAACGGCGGCACCTTGACAGCGAAAGGCACGCTCGCGGGCGAAGTCACTGTGAACAGCGACGGCACGCTGGAAGGCAGTCCGAGCGGTCTGACGGCGCAGTTGAACAGCGCGAGCACCGGCACCCTCACGGCGAAGGGCACGCTGAACCTCGGCGGCACGACCGGGGGAACGGTGGCTGTGGATGGGAGTGCGGTCTTGACCGGCGGGTCGTTGGCTGGTTTAGTCACGACGCCTCTCAGCGTTGCGGGAGTGAGCGGCGGCGGTGAGCTGAAGGGCAGCATCACCGTGACCGGCAAGGGTGAAGGCAACAGCTTCAGCGGAAAGGTGACGGATCTGACCATCACGGTAGGCGATGGTGCCAACGCGGACGATGCGGCGCAGACCTTCGCGGGGAGCAACGTGACCTTGACGAGTGCGGAGGTGAAGAGTGATGGCACCCTGACTCTGACCGGTACGGGTGAAAACGTGAAGGTGAACAAGGCGGCTGTGGAGGGCACCCTGAAGATGGCGGGCGGCAGCGTGAAGGATCTGAGCGGTGAGGGCGCGTTGACCCTGACGGGGACGGTGACCGTGAACACGGCATCTGATGGCTCCACTGCACCGAACAGCATCGGCAGCGTTGTGTTCAATGAGAACGGTGTGCTGTCGCTGACCGGCGATCTGGAGACGGGGGCGCTGTCGGCGACGACGGAGACTTATAAAGGCAGCATCGCAGGCGGTGGTACGCTGACCCTGAATGATGCGACCGGAGGGCCCTTCGGCGGTGAGGTGAATGCGAAGTTCACGTACAACGGCATGGGAGGCGAGATCAAAGACTACACCCTGAGCGGCAAGGTGCACGACAACGCGATCACCGTCAGTTCCGGACACCTGAGCATCACGGGTCCGAACGGAGCAGATGATGTCAAGACTCTGTCCTTCGCCGGAGACCACCTGAGTGTGGGCAGCAGCGCGACCCTGACGCTGGGTGCGGCGGACACCGTGGAGGATGTGACGATCACCGCGAGCACGGCGTTGAACTTGGATGGTGCGCTGGAGTTGAAAGGCTCGAAGAACAACAAGGTGACAGGCGATGTCACGCTGGATAGCGGCACGCTGACCTTCGGGGCGGTAACCGGAGGCAAGAACTCCATCAGCGGCACGTTGGACTACACGGGCGGCACGCTCGCGTGGGAGGGCACGTTGGAGGTCGGTTCCCTGAAGGGCAGCAGTGAGATTAACAGGAGCACCGATAAACTGACCATCACGGCAGGAACAGAATCCACGGCGTACACGGGTAAGGTGACGCTGGATACCCTGACCGTAAACGTCGGCTCGCAGACGCTGAATGGCGGAACGGATCTGAATAGGTTGGAGGTAACCGGAACCCTGACGCTGGGCGGCGAGACGGGCAAGGACAACACCGTGGATGCAGCGAGTGTGACGGGAACGTTGATCGTGAACGGTACGGGCACCAACTCCGTGAAGGGACTGACCGGAACGGGTAAGGTGGAGGCGCAGGGGAATCTCACGCTGGGCACGGGGACGAGCTTCACGGGTACGCTGGACATCACGAGCGACAAGACCGTGACGGGCGATGGTGCGTTGAGACTGGGCGCTCTGACCGGGCAGGGCGATCTGAAGCTGGCTAGCTCGGCAACCACCCTGACCCTGACCACCGGGACGAGTGATTACGGAGGTATGCTGGGTGTGGATGGCGCAGGCAGCACGAATGCGAGCCTGTCCGTGACGGGCGGCAGCCACAGCTTCACGCAGAAGCAGACGCTCGCCGAGGTGTCCCTGAGCGGCAGCGCCACGCTGAATCTGTCGGACAGCAGTGTGAGCGCCTTGAAGGGCGGAGCGGGAACGCTCGGGCTCTCGGGAAGAACGTCGATTACGGTGGCGAGTGATGCGTCCTCTCTGACGAAGTTGAGCCTGGCGGGGAGCAGCGTGACCACGCTGAAAGGCACGCAGAACCTGGAGGTGGGAACCTTGGCGCTGACGGGGGATGCGACCTTGGCGATGGATCAGACGCAGGGTGATGGTTTCGCGCGACTGAAGTTCGCGAGCAACGGCACGCTGAACTTCGCACAAGATGCGGAGTTGACCTTGCAGTTGCAGGTGAGCGGTCTGGACGACATCCTCAAGGGTGGCTCCGGGAAGCTCCAGCTTGTCGATGTAAGCGGTCTGGGATCTGGGAGCAAGACCGATGGCTGGACGGAGAAATTCAAGATCGGTTGGAGCGATACCACCAAGGAAGATCTCCTGAAGAACTTCACGTTCTCCCTGGATGAACAGGGCAAACTGGCTTGGACGATCAGTGCGGATGCCGCGCTGACCTGGGACAACAAGGACGGCTCCGATGACGGCAAGCTCACGTGGAAGGACACCGACGGCGATGCCGAGTGGAACGTCGGCGGTTCGTACACGGTATTCCAGAGCGGGCACAAGGTGGTGTTCGCGGCGGCAGCCAACACGGACGTGAATCCGTACGAGATTACCGTGGATGAGGGCGGAGTGGCGGCGGACGACATGAGCGTGCAGACCAGTGGCGCGTCCTACAAGTACACGGGAGCCTCCATCACCGCCGAGACTTTGGAGATTCAGACGGGTGCGACCGCTACCTTCGGGAATGCACTGACCGTGAGCGGAGCCCTGACCGGTCTGGGAACGCTGGGCGTAGCGGGAGGCGGCACCGTGACCCTTACGAATGCGGGCACTGCCTTCACCGGGACGGTGAACTTCGCCGGAACGGAGGATGACAGCGTGGGGACGTTGAAGCTCGGCGCGGCTGCCACGGTGGGCGCATTGAGTGGAACGGACGGCTCCATCACGGCTGACAGTGCGGTGACCCTCACGCTCGGTACGGGCACGGGAGATGTGATCCACCTGACGACGGAGGACGATGTCACCATCGCGGTGAGCGGCGGAACGCACGGATTCACCGATGCCACGCTGGGCGGCACGCTGAACGTGTCGAGCGGAACGGTGAGCTTCAGCGGGACAAGCACGTTGAAGTCTCTGGCGGGAGCTGTGCAGTTGCAGGATGCGGCGAAACTCACCGTTGACACGCTGACGAGCGGCAATGTCACTCATGATGGCACGAGGACCGCGACCTTGGAGGTGAAGAGCTTTGACGCAGATTACGACGACCAGATCTCGGGCGTGGATCTCACGTTCTCGGGAACGAGCGGCTCCTTCGGCGGAACCTTCAACGGCGGCAAGCTCACGGTGAATGGGAGCAGCACGCTGACGGTCGATGCGGTCGCAAGCCTGACAGCGACGAGCACGGCGATCGACGGCACGCTCGTGCTGAACGGAACGGTCAGTGACTCCCTCGGCGGGATTACCTTCGGAGCAAGCGGCAAGCTGACCATCGGAGATGCGCAGCATAGCACCGCGAGCCTGACGCTGAACAACGCGAGCTTGACCGGCGGCACGATCGATGGCACCGGCACGCTGACGCTGAGCGGCACGAACAGCGTTGTCAACAGCGTCTTCACCGGCGAGAATCTGACCGTGAATGTGGATCAGACGGGGTCGCAGAAGCTGACCTTGTCGGGAACAGGGGAGATCAAGCTGAAGGGAATGGTCATCGGCGACGGCAACAAGAGCGCGGACGGAAAGGCCGATGCGCAGGTGTATGTATCTCGCAGTACCGGAGCCAAGTGGCTCGGAGATGTCGAGGTCAAGCAGGATGGCGAGCTCGTCATTACGACGAATGACTACCAAAATTGGAAGTGGTGGACGAGAGATCAGGATTATCCGACTGAACAGGCCAAGACAAAGGTGCACGGCGACGGTGCGCTGGTGTTTGAAGGAATCTTCGGAACCAATGTGGCCAGCGACATGGTCAAGGCTCTGATCGAAACCAACGAGACTGAAAGCGCCCTGGCGAAGCTTATCCTTCGCAGCAGTGGCAGCAGCGGTGCCCAGTACAATGATTGGGGAGAAAGCATGGCGGGCGTAGCGGATATTCTGGTGGAGAACGGCAGCACCTTGACACTGCATGTTTGGAATGCTCTGGGTGCGATGTCGAGTACAAGCACAGGCTCCACCAAACTCGAGAATAATCATACGATTCACTTGACCGGCACCGGTCTCAGTAGTAGTGGCGGGGCTTTGGAAGTCCAGTTGAATGCGTGGCTGATTTGGGACATCGTCTTGGGGGACACCGGGGCGACCATCAACACAAGTACTGGCGATTTGTACTTCTCCGGCGAGCTGAATTCAACGGAGACGCAGACGCTCACCAAGAAAGGCGGCAAGCTGATGCAGTTGCGCGATACGTTCACAACGGCGGCGAGTGCGAAGGGCGTCATTGACGTGACGGAGGGAACGTTGGAACTCAACTACGCGGATGGGAGTCAGACTGTGGCGAACAGCTCCAGCGCGAATGAACTGAAGGACTTCGGGGTGAAACTCTCCGGAAGCAAGTTGGTCGTGGGCACCAATGAAAGCGGACAAGGCTACAAGGCGACAGGCGATTCCTACACCGTGAACTACCTCGAAGGTGACTCGGATGCCAGCAGCATCACTGTTGGTAGCGGCAATAATTCGAACGTGCAGGAATTGGTCATCAACTACTCGGACACCACCGCCAAGACCGTGAAAGCCGACGTGACGGCGAATGGCAGCAAGCTCCTCTCCCTCACGAAGGCGGGGTCGGGTAAGCAGACGATCACGGGCGAATTCAGCGGCAAGGATGTGACGGTGAACGGCGGCGAGTTGGTGCTGGACGGCGGTTCGAATGCGAAGAGCATCAGCGGCGCGGTGACGTTGGCTCAGAATGCGAAGCTGACCTTGGGCGGAAATGCCACGGTGACGGGTGCGGTGACGGCGAACGGCGAGCTCACCCTGCAGGGTGACACGACGGTCGGCAGCTTGAGCGGCACGGCGACGGGAGCTGTGGTGTCGGCGAGCGGGCATACGCTCACCGTGGGCGGAGGCTCGTACAGCGGGTCTCTGACGGCGGGCACGCTGGCGCTGAGCAACGACTTTACCTTCGGCGGCACGGCCGCTACGAATACGGTCGATACGCTGAACGTGGGGACTCACACCCTGACGCTGAGCGGCAAGTTGACGGCGAAGGATCTGACGGCGGACGCGACCGGCAAGGTGAGCGGCACCGGGACGTTGACGCTGGATAACGACACGCAGGCGCTGAGCGGCGTGCAGGTCACGATCGACACGAATCTGGTTTACGCGGGCAGTCAGAATGTGACGCTGAGTAAGAAGTTCGGCGAGAGCGGAAGGACGCTCGATGTGAAGGATAGCGGAGGCACGCTGACGCTGAGCGATGGCGGGACCATCACGAAGCTGACCGCGGGCAGCTCGGGTGCGAGCGGTAAGCTGGTGTTGACGAAGGGAGCGACCATCGACGCGATGGAAGGGGCGCTGACGAGCTTGAGCGTGGCAGGCACGCTGAAGCTCGGGACGCAAGAGAAGGCGTTCGACTTCGGGGCTGTGACCTTGAGCGGCGCGACCACGTTGGAGTTTGCGGTGAGCAAGGACGCAGATACTAGCACTCTGAGCGTCACGAAGGTGAAGGCGAGCAGCATCACGGGTCTGACGACCGGAGGACCGGACGATGTGCAGTCGCAGCTCACGCTGAAGATCACGAAGGATATCCTGACGGCTCTGGAGGGCAATACGACGGGCTGGCAGCTCTTCGATATCACCACTAAGGACGAAGGGTGGAACAAGAGCATCGTGCTGGATCACTCGAGTGCGGATGATGGTGAAGGTGGCTTCATCAACGGACACGAGCTGTACCTGGATGAGAACGGTTACCTGCACTACGTTGACGCGAGCAATGTGCTGACGTGGAACGGACAGGACAACACCTGGGATGTGGAGAGTGTGACGGATGATGCCCAGAAGGACTGGAACGTCGGCGATCATGGCAGCACCGCGAACTTCATCAAGGACAAGAAGGTCGTGTTCGGTGATCTTGCCGAGGAGAAAGGGGCGAACAAGGGGATCATCTTCAGCGGCGAGCTGTCGGTGGGCGACATGGATGTCACGGCGACGGGGTACGCCTTCACCGGGGATGCGGATAAGGATGGAAAGACCAACAGCCTGACGGTGACCGGTGCGCTCGACCTGCAGCAGTCGACGAGCTTCAGCGGGACGGTGAAATTCGAGGGCACCGTGAAGAGCGGAGGGGAAGCTGACCTGAAGGTGGCGGGAGGAAAGGTGACGTTCACGCAAGCGCTGAGCAAGGGTGATTCGACCGACGGCTTCAAGGGCGACCTGAATGTGGCGGGCGGCGAGGCTGTGCTGAACGCGGGCGGCAACATCAGCGGTCTGACGGTGGATGGCATTCTGACCTTGGGCGGAGCATTGACCACGGCCGGCTTGGATGATACCCAGGCGGGTAAAGGAAGCATCAAGAACTTGTCCGACACGCAGAAGGGCAGCTTGACGCTGGCGTACGTCGGCAATGATGGAGGCGAGTTCACCGGCGCCATTGGGGTGGACTTCACGTACGCCGGAACGCAGAGTAGTAATCAGACTTACACCCTGAGCGGCGCATTCACGGGCAGCACGTTGACCGTGGAGAGCGGCAGCCTCGTCATGGGGTATGAGGAGTCGACGACCGACGAAGGCACCAAGCTGGATCTGAGCAAGGTGACGATTTCGGTGACGGGCGGTGAGCTGACCGTGGGTGACGGTGGACTGGGTAGCCAGGTGGACCATGTAACGGTGGGCTCCATCGACATGAACAGCTCCACCGGCACGCTGACCTTGGCGGGCGACAAGAGCAACACCGTGAGCGGCGACTTGACCGTGGGTGATAAAGCGATCGATGGCAGCGCGGCCGTGCATCTCGGCGGGAACGCTTCTGTGACCGGGACGCTGACCTACAACGGCGGCACGTTGGATTGGACTGACAATTTGACGGCGGGTGCGCTGAGCGGTAGCGGGACGTCGCTGAAGCTGGATGCGACGGGCAAGAATCTGACCCTCACCGGCGGTGGGGAGCCGGGTCTGCAGAGTAACTTCTCCGGCGAGTTGACGGCGGGCAGCCTCACGGTGTCCGGCGGAACGCACGTGCTGAATGGCAAGGTCACGCTGAGCGACACTGGGGTGCCGGATGCGAAAGACAGCCTGACGGTGGGTGGAGGAGCGGAACTCACGCTGGGCGGCAGCGGGAACAGCCTCGAGACAGTCATGGTGGGAGGTACGCTGAAGATGACGAAGGGCGGCACGATTACGGACTTGAAGGGCACGGGCGCGCTCGTGCTCGGCGGCAGCGTGACGATCGCGAAGCAGACGCTGAGCGGAGAGGCTGAAGGGCTGACGAGTTTGAGTCTGGCAGGGAAGCTCACGCTGGAGAGCGGTGTTTACGACTTCGGAGGGCTGACCCTGACGGGTGCGACGGAGCTCGACTTTAAGCTGAGCGTGACGAAGGCGGATAAGACGCTGAGCGGCACGACAGTGAAGCTGGACAGCATCGCGGGGTTGACCGCAGTGCCGGGCGGCGAGAAGCAGCTCACGCTGGACATCACGGAGGGTATCTTGGAGGCCTTGAAGGTACAGACCGGCGAGGATGGCAAGCAGGGCGGCAAATGGCAGCTCTTCGACGTGAGCGGCTGGGATGCGAGCTCGAGGGGTACCTGGAACAAGAATGTCGACCTGAAGCTCGTCGGAGACAATTTGAACACCGAGAACGGCTGGGATCTGTATCTGGAATCGGATGGTTATCTGCACTACGAGGACGCGAGCGATGTGCTGACGTGGAACGGGGATGACGGCATCTGGGATGTGGAGGATGACTCGGAAACGGCTGGCGGGGACGATTGGAACATCGGCTCTCACGGCAATACGGCGGACTTCTTCGCAGAGGGCGCAAAGGAAGTCGTGTTTGGCTCAAAGGGATCGGGAAACATGACCATCAATGTGGACGGCGGGAAGACGGTGGAGACCATGACCGTTCAGACTGATGGCTACACCTTCAATAAGAACACAGGCATCAATGACAAGCTGACGGCGGGTACGCTGAATCTGGCTGTGTCAGGCGGCGGGCAGACGGGAACCACCTTCGGGGTGAAGACATCGGTCGGAACCCTGACCGGAACGGGCGACATGGTCCTGACGGGCAACATGGAGGTGACGGGAGAAGCGGATGCAGCTCTCAGCGGCTACAGTGGTAAGGTGACCTTGAAGGGCGGCAGTCTGAAAGCCGCCGGCACGTTGACGGGTGCCGTCACCGTGGGCACTGGGGGAGGCACGCTGGAGAGCGGCAAGACGGGCTTGACGGCTACGTTGGATGGCTCGGGAATCGGCGCCCTCACGGCGAAGGGCACGCTGAACCTGAAGGGAACGACCGGGGGAACGGTGGCTGTGGATGGAACGGTGAACGCCGACAGCCTGAGCGTCGCGGGAGTCACGGGCAGCGGCACGCTGGAGGGCAGCATCACCGTGACCGGGACGAATGCGAGCGAGTTCAGCGGTACGACGACGGATCTGACGATTGTGTTGGACAATGGCGCGAAGCAGACGTTGAGCGGGGCGACGACCGATCTCACGGCGGCAACCGTCGGTAATGACGCAACCCTGACGCTGAAGGGGGCGACCACGAGCCTGAGCGGTACGCTGACGGGCACCGGTACCTTGGACCTCGGAACGAGTCTGACGCTGAACGGCACGGCTGAACACACGATCGGCACGCTGACCTGGAACGGAAGCAGTGAAGGAAGAAAACTGACCATCGGCAGCGATGCGACGCTGACGGTGAATGATCTGGTTGACGCTACGCCGGAGGACACCAACGGAACGATCGATGGCACCGGCACCTTGAAGCTCGCGCATGCCAAGACGGGCACCGAGACGAGTGATACGAAACCGGGAAGCTACAGCGGCGCCATTGCGGCTGCGCTGGAGTACACCGGCAGCGGGGATTACACGCTGAGCGGCGACCTGAGCGGTGCGCTCACCGTGAGCGGCGCCGGCAAGCTGACCGTGAGCACGGACACCACCCTGGCAGCGGTGACCGTGACGGCGGGCGAGCTGGAGCTGAGCGCGGCGACGAGTTTGGGCGCGACGCAGGTGAACGGCGGGACGCTGGCGCTGGGAGCGGACGCGACACTGGCGAGCCTGAGCGGCGCGAACAGCTCGGTGAATGCCGGGGGGCATAACATCACCGTGGAAGGAACGACCGGTTACAGCGGCGACATCACGGCGAAGGATCTGACCTTGACGCAGGGCGGCAGTCTGAAGAACGCGACCTTGAGCGGCAAGCTGGATGTGAACGGGCAGACGCTGACCATCAGCGGCGCGGTCGAGGCGACGGATCTGGGCGAGACGGGAACCATCACGGGCGGTACGCTGACCCTGAGCGGGAGCAACAGCATCGAATCCAGCGTGGCTATCAGCAGTGACCTGACGTACACGAGCACGGGCACATCCAAGCTGAGCGGAGCCTTCACGGGCAGCAGCCTGACGGTGAGCAGCGGGACGGGTTCGCTGGAGCTGACGACAGCCCTGACGGATACGACAAGCGTGACGCTGACGTCGGGCACGCTGACGGTGGCGAAGGGCAGCGAGGTGAAGGAATTGGACGGCGCGAACGCAGGCAAGCTGGTCGTTTCGGACGCTGGCACGAGTGAGGGTCAGGCGTTGACCATCGGCTCGCTGAAGGGGACGCTGGGTGAGTTGCAGCTCGGGACGGGCACGACCACGATTTCGGCGCTCGATTCTGCGGGCGGCAGCTTGACGAAGCTAAGCCTGGCGGCGGGCAGCGTGCTGGATGTGAGCGCGCTGGAGGCGATCACCCTCGGCACCGTGACGGCAACGGAAGGCGCGACCATCAAGGTCGGGATGAAGGACGACGTGCTGACGGCTCTGACGCTGAGTGCGGATTCGCTGAGCGGCGCCGGTAAGCAACTCGCGATCGACCTGACCGGCATCGACCTGAACAAGATCGGCGATGAGGGCAAGCACCTCTTCGCGGACAAGAACGACTGGACGGGCAAGGTCACGCTGAAGGGCTACACGGATGCGGATCGTCACGTGCTGCACCTGATGAAGGACGGCAGAATCGTGTACACGACGCTCACGGGTGAGCTGACGTGGAACGGGACGGACGTGACCGGCGTCTGGGGCGGAGCCGGCGACGGCAAGGATTGGAACATGGCGACGGCCGGCGTGGGCGCGGCAACGACGTTCAAGAACGGCGAGGATTCCGTGGTGTTCGACGAGACGGGCAAGAAGATGGCTACGGTCACGGTGAGCGGCGCGATCACGGCGGTGGACATGACCGTGAAGGCCGACGGGTACACCTTCGCGCAGAACGCGGACGACGGAGTGGATAGCTTGTCGGTGACCAAGCTGACGCTGGATGTGACGGACGGGACGACGGGAACCACCTTTGGGGTGGACACCACCGTGAGCGGGACGTTGACCGGCGCGGGCGACATGACTTTGACGGGCGCGATGAGCGTGGGCGTGGAGCTGACGGATGCCTACAGCGGTACGATCACGCTGAAAGACGGCGGCAGCCTGACGGCGAGCGGCACGGCGAAGGTGAAGGTCGGTGACGGAGAAAACAACAGCGTCACAGGCAAGGACAAGGAGCTGGCCGTGCATCTGCAGACGGACAGCACGGGCAGCCTGACCACGGCGGGAACGGTGGCGATGTACGGCACGTTGGGCGGCGCGCTCACCGTGAGCAGCGGCACCACGACCGCGAATAATTTGACGGTGGGCGGATTGAACGGCAAAGGCGCGGTGGACGGCAACACGCTGACGATCACGGGAACGGGCGGCAGCTTCGGCGGCGCGCTGACGGTGGAGACACTGGTCGCTTCCGGCACGCAGACCCTCACGGGGACGGATTACAGCGGAACAGACTTCAACGTGAGCGGCGGGCTGACGCTCTTCGGCGCGGTGAAGATGGAGAGCCTGACCGGCGGAGGCACGCTGACGAAAGGCGGCGCCGATTTGAGCCTGAGCTTCAGCAACAAGGCATCGACGGAGGAGGGTATGCAGACCTTCAACGGCGAGCTGGGGGCTGTCGGCAGCATCACGGTGACGGACGGTGCGCAGGGCTTCTCGCAGGCGTTCAGCGGCGATCTAAGGGTGGGCAACAGCGAAGGTGCAGACGCTACGCTCGTGATGAGCGGTACGGTGACGGGCGGCGCGATTGCGGTGGATTCCGACGGCACGCTCGTGCTGAATGCGGCGGGGAACACCGAGACAGGAATGACGCTGGTGAACGGCGGCACGCTGACCATCGGCGATGAGGATCATAGCGACGCGAACTTGACGCTGGATGGCGAGAACCTGGCGGGCGGCACGATCAACGGACACGGCACGCTGACGCTGACCGGTGAGGGCAGCATCGCCAGCACGGTTGCCAGCGGTGCGCTCAAGCTCGTTTCCTCCGGCACGCAGACTCTGACCGGTGATGTGACCGTCGCGAGCGTCACGGCGGGCGCGGGCACGCTGACGCTCGGAAGCGTGGGCGTCGACAAAACGTTCACGGGTTCGCTCGTCATCGGCGACGACGATAGCGACACGATCGATTCTACGGTGGAGGTGTTGACGGATGGTCAGAAGAATACCAAAGGCATCACTGTGAACCGGGATGGCGAACTCATCGTCAAGACCACGAGGGGATGGGGAGGCACCGGAGTCACCAATACCGTGACCGGTGAAGGCACGCTGACATTCAGCGGGGTCTCTAATACATCCGGGGCGGATGATACGTACTTTGAGGCGTTGGTATGGGGTCTTGCAAACCCAGCTAAACACATCGGCAACGTCAAGCTGGACAACAGCTCGATTGTGACGGATTCCGATAGCGCTCGCTTTGGCAATATCGACAACCTTTGGATTGGAAGTGGATCTTCTCTGACGGTGACGAAGGCAGATGTGTTCTCCGCTGGCACGAATACCCTGCACCTGAATGGAGCCGGGGCGGATGGTCGTAACGGTGCGTTGGAGCTGACCAACAGCGCCGATGAAAGCATGAGCTGGACTCTCGTGTTGGACGGCGACAGCACGATCGCGAAGGCGTCCGGGTCTCTGAGCTATACGGGGACGTTCAATGGAGGCAGTGAAGGGAGCAGCCACACGCTGACGATGGCGTCGGGCACTCTTGAACTTGGCGATGGCTTCACGACGGCAGCCGACTCGACGGGAGCCCTCAAGGCGGCTTCAGAAGCGACGATCTCCCTGAACTACACGGAGACGGACGACAGCAAGCAGCTCGCCCACTACTCGGTGGCTCTGGATGGCGGAACCTTGCAAGTCGGGGATGGCAGCTACACCGTGAACTTCCTCGATGGAACGACAAGTGGAACCATCACGGGTACCGGCGCCTTGGTCATCGACACCACGGATGTTGAGGATGCCGAGAGCGTGACGGCTGACGTGACGGGCGGCAACCTGAGTCTCACGAAGGCGGGGGCGGGAACGCAGACCATCACGGGCAGCTTCGACGGCAAGGATGTGAGCGTGACCGGCGGCACCTTGGAGCTGGCGAGCAGCGGCGCAGGCGCGACGACGCAGATTGGCGGCGGCGTGACCGTGAGCGGCGATGGGGCGAACCTCACGCTGAGCGGCGCGGGTGACAAGACCGTGGAGGGTGCGGTGAGCGTGAGTGGAAACGGCAGCCTGACCACGAGCGGCGGTAACGTGACCCTGAACGGGACGGTGACAGCCGATGGCGGCAGCATCACCTTGGACGGCAGGAGCGTGACACTGGCGCAGGGCGCGGCGAGTGTGACGAACGTCGGCACGCTGACCTTGCAGAGCGGAAGCATAAGCGGGGGCGGCGATAAGGACGATAACCCCGTCGATATCACGGTGAGTGGCGCGGGTTCGACACTAGCGATCGCGGTGACGGACGCTGACTTCAACAGTGGCGAGAAAGACGTGAACGTCACGCTGACGGGCGGCGCCGGCATCGACCTGAGCGGGATGAAGAACACCACCGAAAGTGCGGTGGAGGTGCACCTCAAGAACATCACCGTGAGCGGCGATACGGCGGGCAACCTGACCTGGGGCGAGGTTGATAGCGTCGGAGCCGGGCAGATCGTGCACGTGGACACGCTGAAGGGGTCGATGAACTTCGGCAGTGCGGACAATGAGATGGCGAGCGGGCAGGAACTGCACCTTTCGAACATTGTGAATGCAGCGGACGCTTCCATCAACGTGTATGCCGGCGAAGGCTCCAAGGTTTACGTCGACAAGGTCGTTCAGAACGCCGGAGACGGCAGCATCAGCATGACGGGGGCGGGCACTCTGCACGTGGACGGAAAGCATGGCGACGGATTCCACAAGACCGGAGCGGGCAACTTCGTGTTGAACAGCCAACTGAACGTGGATGCGGGCGCCGGGCTGTACATGACCTACGAGGGCGGACTCACCTTCGGGGAAATGGACGCCAATGGGAACGTGCTGACAAGCACGCAGGTTTCTATCTCGAATGGAGCCATCCTGCGCTACGGGGCGGAGAACGCAGGACATCGTCTGTGGTTGGATGAAAATATCTTCAGTGGACATAGCGATGGTGGACTCGTCCTCTACCTCAAGGACATCTGGACAAACTTCAAGGGTGAATTGACGAGCGATAACGGATTTGATCTCGGCATCGTAAGCGAAACAGCAGATGGCAGCCTCAACTTCAAGGAACTCATCAGCTTCGCCGAATGGGCAGGGTCGGATGACAAGTGGTGGGTGAAATGGGAGCCGTATCATGAGACCGGAACCTATCACCTGCACTTCTGCATCGATCCGAATGCGGATATCCAGTTCTCCGCGCCCGCCTGGGACAGCGAGTGGGGTACAGCAGGACTGGTCAACGCACCGAACTTCGAAACGCTAGATAGAAATTCCGTGTGGAACGGAGTGAAGGAGGACGGAAGCGACGACTTGTTCAACTCCTCCGATGAAGGAACGGACTTCACGGCGCACTGCCTCGAGCTGAGCGAGAATGACAAGTACAAGAATGAGCAGAAGGGCGCGAGGACTCAGATCCGGCTGACGCAGGGCGCGGCGGCGGACGACACCTATGCGACCGTGCTGGGCGGACGTCTGATCAGTAATGAGACGGATTTGGTCGAATACAGAGGCTCGAGCTACATTGAGTTCCTGTACGATGGGACGGCAACGAACAATCACCTGCACATGCTGGTGGGCGGGTCGAGCTGCACGGTGCAGGATCTGACCGGGAGGTCCGAGTTCAGCGGGGACAGTCACATCCAGCTGGATACGACCGTGGCGGAAGGCGGCGATCGGAAGGGCGCCAAGGAGGGCGTGGTGGACTACATCGTGGGCGGCAACCACGTAAACAACAGCACGTTCTCCTTCGTCGGCGACAGCTACATCAGCGTGTTCAAGGGGACGGTGCTGGGAGGCATCGTGGGCGGCAGCACGCTGACGAGCGGCACGAGCATGAGGGAGTTTGACGCCTTCCTCGGCAACACGCACATCTTCATCTACGACGTGCTGAGCAATGATGGAGCGCATCAGCCGGGAATATCCGACGGCGCAGATGAGGATGACACGTACTTTGCAGCGGTGGTGGGCGGCAACGCCTGGATTGACTCCACGGGAGTCATGGAGGGGCAGGAGGCTGTGCTGCCGAAGTTCCGCGGCAATACGAACATCACCATCGACCTGGTGAATGCGCAATCCAAGGGTGAAGCGGAAGAAGACAAGACGGTGGTAGACGTCGCGGCGCCGGACGGAAGCTTCGACAAGGCGATCGTGGGCGGCAACTTCACGGCGGCAGCGGCTACGACGGGCGACGAGGTGACACAGCGCAACGCCATGTTCACGGGCGACACGAACATCACCATCAACGCAGGGGAAGGACACGTCTTCACCGCAGGCATCAACGGCGCGAGCCGACGCGAGGCGGGTCGGGGCGGCAGCACGACCTTCCACGGCGATACGCACATCACCATTAACGGCGGCACGTACGAGGAGGCGATCGCCGGCGGCGTGTGGTTCGGTGAATCCGCGAGCGGCAACCATACGCTCGACTACGCCGGCGACACGCACGTCACGCTGGAGGACGGCAACTTCTTCCGCGTGGTGGGCGGTCACTACACGCTCGGAGGCGGCGGAAGCGCCAACGAGACGACGGTGGGCGACACGAACGTGACCATCAGCGGCGGCAGCTTCAACTCGCGTGAGGGCGCCGGATTGGGTGATCAGGCCGACATCGGCATCGTGGCAGGCGGCGACTTCTACCGCAACGACGGCGGCGACAAGAATGACCGCGACGGTGGTACGAATGTGAGCATCACGGGCGGCACCTTCAACGACATCCACATCGTGGGCGGCGACTATGCGAACTTCTCCGGCGAGGAGAGCGCGAAAGCGAGCATCAGCGGGACGACGAAGCTGACGATCGGTTCGGATGCAGAGGGCACCGAGAATAACGTCGAAATTACCGGCGTGCTGGTGGGCGGCAGCTATCTGACGGATGAAGGCGCGGGCGGAAGTCTGAGCGTGGGAGGGGTGGAGCTGACCATCAACGGCGGAACGATTTCCAGAGAGACGAGCGGTGACCACGTGCACAACGAGCTGGCCGTGGTGGGCGGCAGCATGCTGATTGACACCGGCGCGTCGAGCGGCGGTCACAACCTGCTGATCGGCAGCTATGATGGGGAGTTCACGAGCGGGACGACGCACTTGAGCATCACGGGCGGCACGATCGAGGGCTCGGTGGTGGGCGGCAGCTACACCAGCGACCACCGGCACAACGCGGCCGAAGACACGCGCGGACACAGCAACGTGTTGGCGTCCGGCGACATCACCATGGAGCTGACCGGCGGAACGATCAACGGCAGCGTGTACGGCGGACACTACAGCGAGGTGAAGGATCACTCGGACGTCCTCGTGCTGGGCGAGATCACGATCAACGTGGATGGCAGCGAGGTCCACGGCGACATTGTGGGCGGCAGCTACCGCGCCACGAGCTCCGGCTTGTACGGCTCCGGCGCCGACGTTGAACCGACGTGGGGATTGCAGGACAAGGACACCATCACCATCAAGCTGACGAGCGGATCGCTGGAGGGCAATGTGTACGCTGCGGGCTGGCACGAGAGCATTGCGGAAGGTGGGGAGAACGCGCTGAATTCGCTGACGGACACGGTCAGTGTGACCTTGGGCGGCGAGTTCACGTTCACCGGCGAGGGCATACTCTCCGGCGGCTACCACAAGGCGAGGTACGGCGAGCCGGGCGACACGTCATCCGTGAAAACAGCGACGTTGACCGTGACGGGAGCGGATGCGAGTCTGGCGAACATGACCCTGCAGGACTTCGACGAAGTGAACGTTGCGGACGGCGTCAGCGCGAGGGTGGCGGGACTCATCCTGCACGCGTATGATGTGACGACCTTCACCAAGAGCGGTGCGGGCGAGCTGGCTCTCATCGGAAGCGACGAGGGTATGGAGATCGCCGGAAACGTCGCCCTCACGGGAGGTACGCTCACCTTCGAGAACGCGAACAACACCGTGACGGGGACGATGAGCGGCGAGGAGGGCAGCGTGCTGAACCTGACGCACGCGGATGAAGGCGCCCCGGCTTCGCTGAGCGCGGCCGCGATGGACGGAGACTTCACCGTGCAGAAAGCGGGCGACGCGCTGAACCTGACGATCACGGCGGGTGCGGAGACGGCGGATGAGGCGACTTACACGCAGGCGTTGGATCTGGGCAAGGGAACGCTGACGATGAGCGGCGAGAATACCCAGACGATGGGCGGCGCGCTGACGGCTGGAGCGGTGACCGTGACGAGCGGCGAGCTGGTCTTGTCCGGTGAGGACAACAAGATCAGCGGCGAGGTCAGCACGAGCGAGGGCAGCAAGCTGACGCTGGGCGGCGCGACGAGTGCGGGTTCGCTGACGGGCGCCGGCACGGTGGATGGCGCCGGCACGACCCTGACCCTGACGGGCAGCGATGAAAAGGGCGACTTCTCCGGTGAATTGACGGCGGCCGAACTCACCGTGACGGGCGGAGAACACGAACTGAGCGGCACGGTTACGCTGACCAAGCGGGTGGTGGATGTAGAGGGCGGCGAACTGACCATCAGCGGCGGCGCGATCGACCTCGAGAGAGCCACGGTGACCGGCACGCTGACGCTGACGCAGCGCGGCACGATCACGAACTTGGCGGGCACGGGCGCCCTCGTGCTCGGCGGCGGTACGACCATCAAGGCGCAGACGCTGAGCGACGGAAGCGGTCTGACGAGTTTGAGACTGACCGGAAATCTCGCGCTGGAGAGCGGTGATTACGACTTCGGGGCGTTGACCTTGACGGGTGCGACGGATCTCGACTTCGCGCTGAGCGCGGCGGAGGATAAGACGCTGAGCGGCACCAAGGTGACGCTGGACAGCATCGAGGGCTCCGACCAGCTCACGCTGAACATCACGAAGGACATCCTGGATGCCTTGGCGACACAGACGACGACGGATGGTAAGCAGGGCGGCTTGTGGAAGCTCTTCGACGTGGGGACCACGACCGAAGGTTGGAACAAGGACGTCGAACTGAAACTCGTCGGCGACGGCTTGCAGATCGAGAACGGCTGGGAGTTGTACCTGGATGCGGAAGGGCAGTTGCACTACGAGGACGCGAGCGAGGTGATGACGTGGAACGGGGATGACGACACCTGGGATGCGGAGGACGACACGGATCCGGCTAACGCGGACGATTGGAACATCGGCGAGAACGGCGGTACGGCGGACTTCATCGCGGGCAAGAATGTCATGTTCGACGCGACGGGGGCGGACTACACCACCGTCAAGGTGAGCGGTGAGAGGACGGTGGGAACGATGACCGTCGCGATCGGCGGCTACACCTTCAATGCCGATGACTCGGAAGAAACGGTCGACAAACTGACGGCGAGGACGCTGAAACTGACGGAGACCGATCAGGAGAA
The DNA here is from genome assembly GCA_947628035.1 of uncultured Akkermansia sp. Classification (GTDB taxonomy): domain Bacteria; phylum Verrucomicrobiota; class Verrucomicrobiia; order Verrucomicrobiales; family Akkermansiaceae; genus Akkermansia. Next base: position 53,790 of record CANQYL010000001.1, read on the forward strand.
GGGAACCACCTTCGGGGTGGAGACCGAGGTCGGAACTCTGACCGGAACGGGCGACATGACCGTGAAGGGCAAGATGACCGTGGGCGATGCGCTGACGGAGGACTACACGGGTGCGGTGACCTTGAACGGCGGCAGCTTGACAGCGAGCGGCACGCTGACGGGTACACTCACCGTGACCGGCAAGGGCACGCTGACCGGCAGCGGGGATGGTCTGACGGCTACGTTGACGGGCTCCGGCAACCTGACGACGGAGGGAACGGTCAACCTCGGCGGAACGACAACCGGCAAGCTGACCGTGAGTGACGGAACGACCACCGGGTTGGAGGGTCTGAGCGTAGGGGGAGTGAACGGAAACTCCGGCACGCTGGCGGGTACGCTCACCGTGACCGGGACGGGCAACAGATTTGGTGGGAAGGTGGCTTTGACGGGCACGTTGACCATCGGTCCTGCGAATCAGAATACGATCATGTCCATGCAGGCCTTCTATGGCGAGACAAGCTTGGCGGATGTGGTCGTGACGGAGGACGGCACCCTCACGCTGGAAGGGGCGACGACGACCATGAGCGGCGCGTTGAGCGGCGACGGTGAGTTGTGCCTCGGGACGAATTTGACACTGGGCGGCGTGGACAACACGACGCACAGCATCGGCACGCTGACCTGGAGCAGCGAGGAAGGTGCAGGGAAGACCCTGACGATTGGCGACGGAGCGACGTTGACGGTGGAGAAACTGTTGAACAGCGGCAATGGCGTCAACGGAACGATAACCGGCGGCACGTTGGAGCTCGCGTATGGCGGTACGGAGGCGGGAAGCTACAGCGGCGACATCGGGTCTGTGCTGGAGTACACCGGCAGCGGGGATTACACGCTGAGCGGCGACCTGAGCGGCGCGCTCACCAAGAGCGGCGACGGCAAGCTGACCGTGAGCACGGATGCCACACTGGGTGCGGTGACCGTGGAGGCGGGCGAGCTGGAGCTGAGCGCGGCGACGAGTTTGGGCGCGACGCAGGTGACCGACGGAACGCTGACGCTGGGAGCGGACGCGACACTGGCGAGTCTGAACGGCGCGAACAGCTCGGTGAATGCCGGAGAGCATAACATCACCGTGGAAGGCGAGACCGACTACACGGGCAGCCTCACGGCGGGTGATCTGACCCTGGAGGCGGGCGGCAGACTGGCGGACGCGACCTTGAGCGGCAGGCTGGATGTGAACGGGCAGGAGCTGAGCATCGGCGGCGCGGTCGAGGCGACGGATCTGGGCGAGACGGGAACCATCAAGGGCGGTACGCTGACCCTGAGCGGGAGCAACGACATTGTGTCCGGCACGGCTATCGGCAGCGAGCTGACGTACACGAGCACGGGCGCATCCAAGCTGACGGGTGCGGTGACCGGGAACGTCACCGTGGAGACCACGGGCAGCCTCGAGTTGGCGCATACCGACTTGGCGGAGATGACCGTCACGCAGGGCAGCCTGACCCTGAGCGGAAGCAAGGTGGATGTGGAGAAGGCGACCTTGACCGACGGCGCGCTGAGCGTGACCAACGGCGGTGCCTTGCACGATTTGACGCTGGGCGAGGGGTCGACCCGCGAGTTGACTGTCGGCGGAAATGTGAGCGTGGGAGCCATGAGCGGGAGTCTGACGGGATTGACCCTGGCGGACGGCGCGAAGCTCGACTTGAGCGCGCTGATGGCGGCGGACCTCGGTAAGGTGACGTTGAGCGGCGCGTCGGCGACCATCGCGGTCGGGAATTTCGACAACGCCCCGACGCTGCTGACGCTGGGTGAGGGTTCGTTGAGCAGCGGCATGCTGAACATCGACCTGAGCGCCTTCGAGGATCTGGCTGTATTCGCCGATGAAGGCAAGCAGTTGTTCGCGAGCGGCGACTGGACGGAGAACGTCACGCTGACGGGCTACTCGGATGAGGATCGTCACGTGCTGCACCTGACGGCGGACGGCAGGATCGTGTACACGGAACTCACGGGTGAGCTGACGTGGAACGGGACGGACGCGACCGGCGTCTGGGGCGGCGAGGGCGACGGCAAGGATTGGGACATGACGACGGACGGAGTGGGCGCGGCAACGGCGTTCCGGAATGAAGGGACGGAGTCCGTGGTGTTCGGCGGCACGGGCGCGGGAACGATCACGGTGAATGGCTCGATCACGGCGGCAGAGATGACCGTGAAGGCCGACGGGTACACCTTCACGCAGGACGCGGCTGACGGCGCGGATCGACTGAGAGTGCTCAAGGACCTGACGCTGGATGTGACGGACGGGACGGAGGGAACCACCTTCGAGGTGGACACCACCGTGGCAGGAACGTTGACCGGCGCGGGCGACATGAACCTGAAGAGCGCGATGATCGTGAGCGGTGCGCTGACGGATGCGTATGCCGGCACGATTACGCTGGAGGGCGGCAGCCTGACGGCGACCGGCGAGACGAAGGTGAGGGTCGGTGACGGAGAAAACAACTCCGTCACGGGCGCTGCCGGAGAAGGAGGACTGACCGTGCATCTGCAGGAGAGCAGCACGGGCAGCCTGACCACGGCGGGAACGGTGGCGATGGACGGCACGTTGGGCGGTGCGCTCACCGTGAACGGAGGCGCCACGACCGCGAATGATTTGACGGTGGGCGGATTGAACGGCGAAGGCGCGGTGGACGGCAGTAAGCTGACCATCACGGGAACGACGGGCGGCAGCTTCGGCGGCACGCTGGATGTGGAGGCGCTGGTTGTATCCGGCACGCAGAGCTTCACGGGCACGACGAACGCGGTGGGATCCGCGACGGTGAACGCCGGTGAGCTGAGCTTCACGAACGCCCTCACGGCGAGCGGAACGGTGACCGTGGGCGACGGCGGCGAGACGGCGGACAGCACGTTGACCCTGTCGGCAGGCGGCACGATCGGCAGTCTGGCGGTGGCCGGCGACGGCGCGGTGAACATCGGCGAGGCGCAGAACCTGCAGGTGAAGAAACTGAACGGCGCGGGCAGCATCACGGGCGGAACGTTGACCGTGGAGACGGATGCGGAGGGAGGCAGCTTCGGCGGCGCGCTGGATGTGGAGGCGCTGGTCGTTTCCGGCACGCAGAGCTTCACGGGCGCGACGAACGCGGTGGGGTCTGCGACGGTGAACGCCGGTGAGCTGAGCTTCACGAATGCCCTCACCGCGAGCGGAACAGTGACCGTGGGCGACGGAGGCGAGACGGCGGACAGCACGTTGACCCTGTCGGCAGGCGGCACGATTGGCAGTCTGGCGGTGGCCGGCGACGGCGCGGTGAACATCGGCGAGGCGCAGAACCTGCAGGTGAAGGAGCTGAGCGGCGCGGGCAGCATCGCGGGCGGAACGTTGACCGTGGAGACGGATGCGGAGGGAGCGCAGAGCTTCAGCGGAAGCATCGGCAGCGACCTCGTGTACAACGGCACGGGAGCGGACAGCAGCCTGAGCGTCTCCGGGACGCTGGGCGGGGATGTCACCGTGACGGGCGGCACGCTGGAGTTGGTGAGAAGCGACGCGAGCGTGGCGGCGCAGGCGACGGGCAAGCTGACCGTGAGCGGAGAGAACTCGAGATTTGTCCTGAGCGGCACGGGCGTGACTCATGTGCAGAGCGCGGAGGTGACGGGCGGCACGATATCCATCGAGGGCGGACAGCTCGTGGTGGACGACGCGATGACACTGAGCGCGGGCAGCGGGCTGAACATCCTCCTGGGTGAGGCGACCGCCGAGAACGCGAGCGCGGCACGTCTGGCCGGCAACGAGAAGAGCATCACGCTGACGGGCGACGGGAAGCTCGGGCTGACCTTCGGAGGGGAGGACGGAACGGAAACCCTGAAGCAGGGGACGTTCTACCTGGTGAGCGGACTTGACGTCATGAACGGGGATGCCTCCAGCTACTTTGACACGCAGGCGATCGAAACGTGGGTGGGGAGACAGGGTCGCGGGATTGACTGGCACCTGAATTTTGAGGGAGGACGCCTCGTGCTCGACCTCGCGGAGAAGGTGGCGGACGACTGGTACTGGGCTCCGGACACGGAGACGGATCCGAGCGATCCCGAGAAGCCGGAAGACAAGCCGCTGGTGTGGGGAGACGGGAATACGGAGCACTTGCAGGACGGCGAGGGCAATGATGTGAAGCCGCCCGCGAAGCCGGACGAGGTGCCGGTGGTGCACTTCACGGATGAGAAGAAGGGCGGCAGCACGGTTGAGGTGCAGGGTCAGGCATCCGCCTCGGGTATCGTGGTGGAGAGCGGTGACCACGTCTTCACCGAAGGCACGAACGCTGAAGGCACGAACGGCAGCATCAACGTGACCGGCGATCCGGAATCCGCGGGCGCCAGCGGCTACACCGGCAAGCTGACGGTGGAGGGCGGTTCGGCGGAACTGCAGGTGGAGACCAACATCAAGGATGTGGAACTGAAGGGCGGCAAGCTGACGCTGAGCCACGACAAGGCGCTGCATGAGGACGTGAATGTGAAGGTGAGCGCCGGTACGCTGGCATTCGGCGAGAAGGAGAGTGCGCTTGACGCTGAGACCGGCGACGGCGAGCTGCACGCGACACCGTGGCAGAACAAGGTGTCGGTGACCAAGGACGCCTTGCTGGATGTGCAGGTGGGCAAGTCCTACGTGCAGTTCATCGAGAAGGCGGAGCAGAAGGGCGAGACTGTCGACAAGATCGAATATGTCGCACCGGACGCGAGCCAGGCGAACAAGGGCGCGAAACTGGGCGACGCGGAAACAACGCTGGATTCCGGAACGGAGAAGGAGAGCATGAGCATGCTGGAGAGTGCGGTGCACACCGGCATCCGCAAGAGCGGGCGCTTTGACCTGACGCTGGCGTGGAATGCGGCGCAGGCGCAGCCCTCGGGCATCGCGTTCTTCTCGATGCGCTCCGGGAGGGAAACCACGAACGCGATCCGCGGTAGCATCGAGGTCGTTGAGGGTCTGCTGGCGTACAACATCACGGGCGATGCCGATACGACGACGGAGTTCGCCGAGATCACCGATGCCGCACGCACGGGGAACATCGAGATCCACCGCGGGGCGACACTGCGCATCACGCAGACGGCCGGAACGGTGGAGATCAACCGCGCGTTTGCGACGGCCGGCGAGGAGAATGCGGACGTGGAGAAGCTGCTCGGCGACAACTACGTGGCACGCGTCGTGATCGGCGATGCCAAGAACGACGAGACCACTTACCACGTCACTCAGGACAACAGCGGCTTTGAGGGTGTGCTGGAGGTTGTCGGCAACGAGACGAGAAGCGTGGCGCAGTTTGCGAGCGCGGAGGCTCTCGGCGGCGGGAAGACCGACCTGAAGCTCGGCGGACGCGCCATCGTGTTCGATGAGACGGGTGAGAGCGGCAACGAGACGGAAGCCACGCTGAAGAGCATCAACGTGACCGGAACGAACCTCATCGGCGGGTACAGCAGGATGGCTCCGGAGGACGACCCGAATGCGAAGATTACGTTGAACGGTAAGCTCACGGGCGAGGGCGTGATGGCGAACGCGCAAGGAACGGATGCCGCCAACACGGCCTTCCACCACACGTACGCAGGCGACCTGAGCGAGTTCACCGGCACGATTGTGGCGGGTCTGGCGACGGCGCAGACGAGGAACGCGGAGGGAGCGGTTTCGGATTCGAGCTGGGCGCTGAAGCAAGTGGTGGCGGAAGGTGCGGATGTTGGCAAGGGAGTTGAGCTCGGCTTCAACCTGGCCGGTAACGGTAAGGTGAGCCTGAGCGGAGAGACGGAGGACGGAACTTCCGTAGCGCTCAAACTCACCGGCAGCGTCGGCGATGATAAGTTGGGTCAAGAGCTCGCTCTCGAGAACGCGGGGGCGGAGGACATCGTCCTGTCCGGCGCGAGCACCACGACCGGCGCGCTGATCACGGGCGAGGGGACGGAGGAAGCAGCAGCCGGCGGCTTTGTGCTGGACGGTGAAGGCGCGACCTGGAACGGCACGGGACTGGAGGGCAACGGAACCTTCACCCTCAAGGAAGGTACGCTGACCAGAGGCAGGAGCTTCAATAAGGGCGAGGGTAGCAGCATCGTGGTGGATGCCACGGGCGTGGTGGACGTGAGAGGCATGCAAGCGGGTACGCTCGGCGATATCACCGTGGACGGCTCGGAGAGCGGACAGCTCGCGGGCGTGAGCGGCGACATCACGACGGGAGACCGCAAGGTGACGCTGAAGTTCGGCAAGGAGAACGTGGGAAGCTCTGCCGACGAGGGCAATGCGCTGATCGTCTTTGACGAGGAGAAGGGCGGGTCGTTGAAGGTGGAGCAGGGTGGTGAGGTTAACGGCGACGGCAATGTCAGCAGCGGTGTGGTGCTCGACTTCTCCGAAGAAGGGTTTGTTGAGGTCCTCACGAGCAACAAGGATAACAACAGCTACCTGCACATTGTGGACGGCGGCGAGCTCGACTTCTCCGGCTTCACGGAGGGAGACTTCAAGAGCCTGCTGAAAGCGAAGGATAGGGAGCATACGAGCGGCTACGGCGCCCTGCTGGATGCGCTGGGCTACACGATCACGGGGTCTGCCGACGGCGACCTGATTCTCTCCGGCTTCTCGTCAGACGTGTATCTCGTGCTGGGAGAAGGCGAGTACGGCGGACGTGACGGCAATGTCACGGTGGGCGCCAACAGCGGAGAGATGGAGCAATCTCAGTCCGTGGTGGTGGATGAGGGGCAGACGCTGAACCTCACCTTCACGACAGGGACGGGCGACAATGGCACGAACGACACGGATGTGACCCTGAAGAACCTCGTGGGTCTGGAGGACTCCACGCTGAATGTCACCAAGGACAGCGGAGTGGAGGGAGACGTGACGGTGACCTTCGACAACTCCATCGTGGAGAAGGATGCGCTGAACGGCACGGGATGGAGCGACGGGCAGGTGACGGACGGCTCGCACACCGTAAACGGCACGGAGCAGGACGGCTTCGACGTGCGCGGCATGGACACGACGTTTGAAGGCACCGTGAAGGGCGGCGAGGGTGTGAACTTCGAGAAGAAGGGCGACGGACAGTTGACGCTCGGCAGCGCGGAGACCGGCAACGGCGGCATCCAGGCTCAGGGCGACCTGACGATCGCGGATGGCGGAATCACCGTGCAGGGCAATGCCGCGGGCGGCAACACCGTGGACGAGCTGAAGTTCGCCTACGACGAAAAGACGGAGACGGGTGACGCGTTGAAGGACAACACGGGACTGACCCTCACGAACGGCGCGGACATCACCGTGCACGACATCGTGGAGGGCGGGACGCCCGCTGAGGGAGCGGAAGGCACGGTCGGCGGCGACATCACGCTCGGCAAGGACAGCGTGTTCACCTTCGACAACTCGGCGAAGGAGACGGAGAGCGGCGAGCACGTCGGCACGACGCTGAGCGACACGACCTTCAAGGCCGGGGCGGACACGGAGGGCAAAGATGAGCCCAAGCTCGTGGTGGGAGGCAATAAGGAGGGCGCTGACGGAATCCAGAGCGGGTCGAGTCTGACCCTGGACGGCGCGCAAGCCGGGCTGGATGGAGTTGGCATGGATGTGAAGGACGGCGCGGATGTGACGCTCTCCGGCGGCGCGGTGGCGAAGGACAGCGACATCACGGTGTCCGGCGACAGGACGAGCGGCAAGAAGGATGAGAAGACAGGCAGTAAGCTGACGGTGACAGGCGAGGGCTCGTCCATCACGGGCGATGGCGACATCACGGTGAAGGACGGCGGCGAGCTGACGCTGAGCGATGGCGGCAGCATCGGCGGGACGGATGCTGACGGGAAGAAGACCCACACGGGCGACATCACCGTCGGTGAGAAGTCCACGCTCACGGTAGCGGATGCGACGGAAGGCGGAGCCTCCGGCAAGCTGGCGACCAGCGGACATCTGAAGGTCGATGGAACGGTTGACCTGAACGGCACCAAGGAGAACAGCGTCGGCGCTCTCTCCGGCAAGGAGGGTACGCTGAGCGCGAACGAAGGCTCTGAGCTGCACATCACCGGCATCGAGGGTGCGAGCGACGATGATATCGTCTTCTCGGGCACGCTGACGACCGATCCGGTTGACGGGAAGCTGCCGGAGAAGGGCGGCAAGCTCGTGGTGGATGAGGGAGGCGCGCTCACCCTGAAGGATATCACCAGCGGAGGAGATGATGGAAAGAGCGCGCTGTGGAGTGCCGAAGTGGCGAAGGGCGGGACGTTGACCTTGGATGCGGATCAAAAGGACGTGTACATGGGCGACATCACGCTGCAGGGCGGCAGCTGGTTGGGTCTGAATTATCACGATGGAGGATCGGAGGTGCATGCCAATGTGGATGTGAGCAAAGTCGGGGATGAGAAGGCGAACCTGAGAGTGGACATCTCTGATTTGCCGCAGGTGGGCAACAGCATCGACCTGGGCGATGGCCTGATCTTTAAGGGTGCAGGCACTGATAGAGAGCTCGCCAGTAAGCTGGATGTAACCTTGGGTGGAGATGGCGCTTCGCACTTCACTCCCGAGCTGAAGGAGAGGAAAGATGGCAACGGCTACGAGATCGTGCTCAATGCTGTGAAGGGCAATGCCTGGAAGAAACCCGGCATGGAGAAGAATGTGGCGGCCGGCGCCGACATGGCGTGGGAGGTGGATGACCCGGATTCCAAGGCATTCAAGTACGTGCAGGGAGCAGGCGCGAACGGCGACCTCGCTAGACTCTACAGCGCACTGCGTGAGACGTACAACCCGACCTTGCCGCCGGAACTTGCGGCTCTGTTCGGTCTGGCGCCGGTGTCGGATCTGGATCGCACGCTGGCAGGAATGGCGGGTGCATCGATCTCGACGTTGGGCAGCGCGTTCAGTCAGGACATCGAGAGGCAGCTCTCTACGGTCCGCAACCGCACGACGATGTTGGGCGATGCGCAGGTGAACGCCGACCCGGGCGCGCCGAAGCTGAACTTCTGGCTCAATGCCGAGAGCGGCTACCACAAGCTGGATGCCGATGGCTGGGCTCCGGGATTCACGCTGAACGGCTGGGGCGGTTCGCTCGGCGCCTCGATGCAGATCAACCAGAATATGACGGCGGGTCTGGCTCTCACGGCGATGTACAACGACCTCAAGACGGATTCGGCGGACATGGGCAAGGGCGACTTTGACACCACCTACCTGAGCGGCTTCGCCCGCATCCAGAAGGGCACGTGGGCGCACACCTTCGTCGCTACGGTCGGCACGGCCGATGTGTCGCTGGATCGCACCGTCAGCTACGGACCCGGAGCGTACACGACGCACGGCGAGACGGATGGCTACGCGCTCGGTCTCATGTACGAGGTGGCGAAGACCTATCTGATGAACCGCGAGGGCACCACGGCTCTGCAGCCGGTGTTCAATGTGCAGTTCCGTCACGCGGCGGTGAACGGCTACTCGGAGACGGGCAGCGACGCCGGGTTGCGTGTGGACGACATCACGCAGGACACCCTCACCTTCGGGTTGGGAGCACGCGTGCAGACGATGGTGCATGAGAACGTGTTCGGACGCTCGACGGTGTTTGAGGCACGTGCGATGGCGAAGGCTGATGTGGGAGACAACGTGGGCAAGGCCGACAACGCACTCATCCACGGTGACGTGACCCGAGAGGTGGAGAGCGCCAAGGTCGGCGAGGTCGGTCTCGAGATCGGGGCAGGGCTCACCATCCCGGTGGGCAGCCGCGGCGGCACCTTCTTCATCGACGGCTCCTTCGAGTTCCGCTCTCACTACAGCGACATCAACGCAAGCGCGGGTTACAGAATCAGCTTCTGAGCATGTACGATGGACGATGGACGATGGACGATGGACGATGGAAGCGAAGCGGTAGCGTAGCGGAATTTCCGGGAACACAGGTGCGGTGACAGAAAGAAAGCGGCAGGAGGAGACGGCACCCGACGGTGACTTGGCAGAATCAGCTTCTGACGAAGCGTGATTCTGCAACTATGTACGAATTACGAATTACGATTTGGATGCTAGCACGCTACGCGCGGGGGAGCAGAGCGATAGCGTAGCGGGCGGTAAAGCGGTTGGACAAAAGCGCAGCTTTTGCCCGAAGGGCTCAGCGCTGATGGAGCGGCGCTGAGTCAAGATGGCATCGCATAGTTCCGGAAACTTTCCTTGTAACATCCTTCCGTGATTTCACCTGCTACCGATGCCTACGCATCGCACGGCCCGCGCCAGCGGCGCGCGAATCCTTCACATCGTCCATCGTCCATCGTCCATGAATTGATTTACGATTTGGAGAATTCGCGCTGCGTGCGGGGGAGCGGAGCCTCAAGTTTCGCAAAAATCGTCATGAGAAATAGACATTGACTTGCAGCGAGGTCCGTGGTAAAAGGAAAGAAGGATGAAATCTGAGGCGAAGGAGGGATGTCCTCTCAGTCCTTTTGGAAAGAATATAACGGCGCCGATGAACATTAAAGAGATAGAGAGGCTTGTAGAGAGGGGAGAGAGTGCAACGCTTGAGTTGAAGCAGAGCACGGGGGAACTCCATAAAGGGATGGAGACGGCATGTGCCTTCCTCAACTCTGATGGTGGATGGTTGCTCTTTGGCGTAACCCCCGGGATGAAAATTATTGGTCAGGAAGTGACAGACAGGACACGACAGGAGTAGCTGCTGCCCTGCGCAAAATGGACCCGACCGTTGAAGTCGAAGCAGTATATGTGGAAGTTCCCGGCAGACCGCGTCATTACGTAATCGCTCTCTATTTCGATCCCCTCCGGTGTACGAACGGTCCGTACTGCTACGATGGTCGTCCGTTTTACAAAGTAGAGAGCACGACGGTGCTGATGCCGCGTATTCTGTATGAGGAGAAATTACGCCGGAGCAACCCTCAACGATTTAGTTGGGAAAACACGCTTGCCAACGGGATCGGACCGGAAGACTTGGACATGGAGCTCATGCACCAGACTTTGTACGATGGCATTAGTCACCGCATTCCGGCGTCAACGATGGTGCTTCAGGATCCTGTAAAGATTTTACGCAAAATGGGAGTTGTCGGGGACAATGATGTGCTTTCAAATGCAGCCCTCGTCCTTTTTGGAAAAGACCCCGCTTTGAGACACCCCCAGTGCAGGGTGCGTCTTGCTCGTTTTGAGGGTACGGATAAAATAGTGATTCGGGATCAGACGGTTTGTGCGAAAAATCTTTTCGAACAATACAATGCCGTTGTGGATTTTTGTTTGAAGCACCTCAATCTCAGTGGACGCGTGGAAGGGGCTTTTCGCATGGACACTCTCACGGTTCCCATGGACGTGATTCGTGAGGCGGCGGTGAATATGCTGTGCCATCGTTCGTGGGAGGCTCAGAATATGGTTCCCACGGTGGCCATTTACGAGGATCGTATCGTGTTCCAAAATCCGGGTGCTTTCCCCTATGGTACGCAATGGCAAGATTATGCGGACAATCGGCTTAATTCCCGTCCGCCGAATCCAACCATAGCGGATGTTTTCTACTGTCGTGGAATCATTGAAAGCTGGGGACGCGGCATTGGATTGATTATGGAAGAATGCCGCAAGAAGGGATTACCTCCTCCCTCATATGAAACCTTAGCTTCCTCTGTTAGTCTGATCATCCGATTTAAGGCCAACCTAGGATATTTAAGGAACTCTGCGACGCAATCAGCGAAGGAAAGCGCGAGCGCGCGACGTATCCGAGAAAAGATTCTCGCTTTTTGTAGCGAGCCGCGCAGTATGCAGGAGATTACCGCTATGCTTCGGATGAAGAGTGTAAACTGGGTACGCAGTAAATATGTTCTTCCTCTCCTCGGCTCTGAATTAAAATACACTCAGCCGGATAGACCTAAAAGCAGGACTCAGAAATACGTTGCAACATCGAAGTCATACGAATCGTGAACATCGATGGACTGCATAAGTTACTGTATAAGTTCTATTCAATCACTGTATAAGTTAATTGGTTTATTGTTAATAATTAACGTAATCTATGGCATCGATGGACTGCATAAGTTCTGTATAAGTTCCACCAAGTTACTGTATAAGTTAAGATCCCAAATTCCGGGCGGCATTTTTGGGTGCTAGCGTGTGAGCTATGCGGAGCATAAGCACTATGTCTTACCACTTCTGGAATCCCATCTGGAGCTAACAATTCCTGAGACTCCAAATAGCAGACAACAAAAATATAAAACGAGGGGAATGAAAATCACCCCCAGTCATCACCCCCAGTCGGGGCGCCTTCGGCGCCTATTTACGATTTACGATTTGGATGCTAGCGCGCTGTGCGCGGGGGGGGGGGGGGGGGGGGCGGAATTTTGGAAACAAGGCGAAAGGCTGGTTAGAAAGGTACATTGAGATTTTTGGTCATTGTTCTTATAGAAAAAAGTAATATTTTCATATAAAGATATTTCATATAATTATCTTGTTTTATTTAATTTATGAATGATTGAAAAATTATCTTGAATGCGGAGAAAATTATGTTAAACTCAGGACATGATGGGGGTGGCAACAAGTAAGCTTTCTTTGGAAAGAAAAATCCTCAACTATCTGCGTCGTTGGGGAAGGGGCTGTGTTTTTTCCAACAGCGATTTTTTTTCGCTTTCCAATGATGCGAACGTTGCGTGTACACTGAACCAGCTCAAAAAACGGGGTACAATACGTCAATTATGGCGCGGACTCTATGACTATCCCAGATACAGCAAACTACTCAGGGAATGTCTTGCGCCCGATTTGCGACTTGTCGCTGCCGCACTCGCTCGTAAATACAAATGGCACCTACAACCCTCGGGGAGTGCGGCTCTCAATTATTGGGGACTCAGCACGCAGCTCCCCACACGGCCGCTCTACTTCTCGAGTGGTCCCAATCGTTTTTACAGGATCGACAATCGTACGATCGAGTTCAAGCACGTTTCTTCGAAGCAATCACAGCTTGGCGATGAACAGTGCGAGCTCTTTATTCAAGCCATCAAGGAACTGGGAGACTTGAGTCTTTCTGACGCCTACCTTCCGAAAATCAAGACGATTCTTACTCCGGAGCTTATCCGGAGTCTCAACAAGGCGACCCCTTTGTTGACTGAAAAGCTTCGCTCATCCATTCGTACCATGATCATGCTTTCCGCCAATGAATAACTTTATCAATCGCCCTAAACGAGAACGACTCGAGCTTATCGGTCAGACTGCAGCCAGGCTGGATATGGATCCTGCTGCGATTGAAAAAGATTTCTGGGTTTGCTGGATATTGCAGCGTTTGTTTCAGTCTCCTTTGAAAAAATCCATAATCTTCAAGGGGGGAACATGCTTATCCAAGGTATATGGTCTCATTAAACGTTTTTCGGAAGATATAGATCTCATCTTGGATTGGTCTGATTTCTGTACCGAATATGATTTGAATCCGGGGCAGCACTATGGGAAATCCGGCAGAGAGAGGATGATGGAAGCTCTGGATGAATGGAACGCGCAGCAGATTGCACAAAAGATTCTCCCGGCCGTTCGAGATTGTTGCGGCGATGTCTGTTCCGCTGACATATTTCAAGAAACTCCGGAGATCATTGCTGTTACCTACCCGAGAAATTACGAGTCTTCATACATCAGACCTCGTGTCTTGCTGGAAATAGGTCCGAAAGCCGCCTGGAACCCGCATGCGGAACACACGGTGCGTCCATACATGGCAGAGATATATCCTCACCTGTTTCATGGAGCGGAAACAAGCGTTGTAGCGAGCACAGCCGAACGATCTTTTTGGGAGAAAATCACTATTCTCCATTCACAGGCGAACCGTCCTACTGCTTTGCCGCTACGATATGCCCGTCACTACTATGATGCCGTTATGATGGCGCGAAACGACGCTCTTAAACAAAGGGCTTTTACTGATGTGAGGTTGCTTTACCAAGTGTCATCTTTTAAGTACTACTTTTACCGATCGGGTTGGGCTGATTATCCCCATGCTGTTCCAGGCTCCATGCATCTGATGCCATGCGAGACGATCAAAGCTGACTTAGAACTTGATTATGCAAAAATGAAAAAAGAAATGCTTCCGCACGATGCTCCGGAATTTTCTGTCCTCATAGAAGAAGTCGCAAAATTAGAGCTAGAGGTCAATCAATTGCCTCCGCTTCATCTCAATGTCAGGAATTATCCGACTATGGAGTTTTGAAGTAATGGCGAGGGGAGGGGCGGCTGACGGTGACTCGTCGGCACCGCACTGCCTCCTCACCCTACGGGCAACGCATACGCGTTGTCCAACCGCCCTTACCGCCCGCTTCGCGTGCGCCCTGTACGGGGCCGTCGGGCGTCTTGCCTATTTACGGATTACGATTTACGATTTGGATGCTAGCGCGCTGTGCGCGGGGGGGGGGGGGGGGGGGCGGAGCGGGAGCGTGGCGAAATTTTCGGGAACGGGCGTAAAAGGTAGCTAGAAAGCGGCGGGAGTTACACGATGCCGGGTTCAATGCCTTTGATTCTTCCATCGGATTTCTCTACGTATTTGAGATTGACAGGTTGCCTTCGACGGACTAGAATTCTGCTCATGTTGATACAAGCCAGTCTCGGTTCTCCCACTCAATGGTTCATTTTAGCGGTCATTGTGCTCATCGTATTCGGAGCGAAACGTCTGCCGGAGATAGCACGTAGTCTCGGGAAAAGTCTGGGCATTCTGCACAAGGCGAAACGCGAATTCGAGGAGGAACTTCTCAGGGCTCAGCAACCCGAGTCCGGGGCAAAAGACACTTCACCGGAGCTTGAGGCGAAAGAAACAAACCCTGCTCCCAAGGACAACGGCGGTGGCGCCTAGTGGCGCGGGGCGGCTGAACGCCGCCTATTTACGATTTACAAAGCCCACGAGGGCTCGGAGTGGGATTGGACATAATGCGTGAGCATTTTGCCCGCAGGGCGCTGAGGCAAAGCGGTTGACGGCCCCGTGTGGGCGCACGCGAAGCGTGCGGTAAGACCGATTGGACAATAGCACAGCTTTTGCCCGAAGGGCTCAGCGCCGATGGGGCGGCGCTGAGTCAAGGTGGTGCTGAAGCGTCAATTTACGATTTGGATGTTCGCGCGCTATCGCGCGGGATGCGGAGCGGGAGCGCAGCGGAATTTTTGGGAACGGGCGTAAAGGATAGCTAGAAAGAGACGAGAATGATGCCATGCCGGGTGCACTGCTTTGCTTCCATCGTCCATGAAAACGAGTGGGGTAGATGACAAAACTTACTCCGGCACCTCTTCCGCCACATCTTCGTCCGGCAAGTTATCCGGATCTTCGGCGACATCATCGTCCGTCATTTCCGTCGTGGCGTCATCAGCCAGGGGGTCGTGCTTCGTGCAGAGGGGACGAGGTTTGGAAAAGTCAGCCATGGTTTCCGTGTAGGCGCTTCCCTGGTATTCGCAGCCGGAGTGGGCCACCATACCTGTATCACGGCAGAGACGGATGCCCAGTTTTCTGGCTCCGGCGGCTCGCGTGCGGATATTTGTCATGGCGTAGCCTCGGGTGGCAGCGCTCTGCATCACTCCCACCCAGAGGGGGAGAGCCAGCGTTCCTCCGTACGCTTTATCCGCAATGGTGACGGGGCGATCAAATCCCACCCACACCGCCGCCGTGAGATCGGACGTGAAGCCGCAGAACCAGGCGTTTCTGTATGCGTTGGTCGTGCCGGTTTTACCGCCGCAGGGGAAGTGAAAACCGAGGCGTTGCATGCTTCCGGCTGTCCCGCCCGGTTTGGTAATTTGCTGGAGAATGGCACAGACAGCGTTCGCCGTCCGTGTTGAGAGCACACGCCGCACCGTTCCCGGATTGCGCCAGAGCACGTGTCCCGTGGAGTCCGTGATGCTTTGGATGATGAAGGGAGTGGGACGCACCCCCCCATTCGCGAACATCGTGTAGGCAGAGGCCACCTCCAGGGGAGAAGCCTCCCAAGTGCCCAGATAAATCGTCGGACCCGGCTTCTTGGCGGTTTTCGGGAAACCCGCCATGAGCCCCGTGTTGATCACATTGTCCAGCCCGGCCCTGTTTCCCACGCGCACCGACATCGTGTTGCGGCTTTTCAGAAGCCCCCATCCCGCCGGGTGCATACCCGTGAACTTTCCGTCGGAATTGCCCGGGAACCAGCGACGAGCCCCGGTTATTTCTCCGGGCTGAATGCGGTCATCAGAGACGGCGCTCTGCGGGCTTCCGCCATGTTCAAAGAAAGTGGAGTACACGATGGGTTTGAAGATGGAACCCACCTGACGTCTGCTCTGCACCGCGCGGTTCAGCGGACTTTCCTTGCTGTCTCTTCCTCCGACAACTGCCAGCAGGGCTCCGGTTGCATTGTCGATCACCACGCATGCTGCCTGCACATATTTCGGTCTCGCCTTCTCCGCTTCCTCCGGCGGGAGCTTCGCCAGATAAGCGCGGTACTGCGCCCGCGTCTGATGCGGATAATTTTTCCGTTTTTCAAGGATATCCACCAGTCTCGCGTCCAGCTCGCGCATGACATCATCCTGCAGATCCACATCCAGCGTCGTGCGCACCACGAGTCCTCCGGCATACATGGCGTCCTCCTTCACGTGTTGCTGCTGAGCATCGAGCATGTCGAGGATGTGCGAGACCTCACTGCGGATGAGATCCAGCGCGTAATTTTCCATGCCGCGCAGCTCCGGCTTTTGTGTGCGGATGGGTTCAGCCCGTGCCGCGCGGTACTCATTGCGCGTGATGTGCCCATTTTCAAACATGAGCTTGAGCACCTTGTCCCTCTGTATTTTTGCGGAGGAAGGATTGCGGTACGGAGAAAACTCGTTGGGACTGCACACAATTCCGGCGAGCATGGCGGATTCTCCGATGGTGAGCTCGCGGGGACGTTTGTTGAAGTACCCCTTGGCTGCCTGTTTCAGCCCCAAAAAGGTATGGCCCCAGAATACACGGTTGATGTAGCAAGTGAGGATGGTCTTTTTATCGTAAGTGGCCTCAATACGCCGCGCCAGCGCCATCTCCGTGAGTTTGGCGTCGAAGTTTCTTTCGCGGTGGTTGTAGGTGTTCTTCGCGAGCTGCATGGTGAGAGTGGAGGCTCCCTGCGTGGTGCGATGGTGCTTGAAGACCTGAGCGATTGCGCGCAGGACGCCACGAGGATCGATGCCGCCGTGTTTCCAGAAAGAGCGGTCCTCCTGTATGATGAGGGCCTTGATGAAGTAGGGGGGCACTTCGGAGTCCAGGTCGTCAATGCTGCGTCGGTTTTCTCCGTGCAGGGTTCCTATCTCGTTCCCCTTACGATCCAGTACAATGGTGCGTTCCGGCATTCGCAGTATTTGCGTGATGTCGTACCTCTCCGCCTTGATGCCATACGCCACGGCAAGCAAGATGCCCAGTACGACTCCCACAAAAGAAAAGCTGATGACGATCCGCACGAGCTTCGGCAAAGTTCGTGTCAGAAAGTAGATGAACCGAAACGGCAGGGTCAGGAGCAGCCAGACGGCCCGCCATACGCTGAGACCTTTCCGCGGCGGATTGCGAAACTCCTCCAGCGGGTTGCTCTCCCGGAAGTGCCTCGTGTATTGCCTCTGCGGCAGGGGACTCCCGAAGGGCGATTCCGGTTCAGGTTCCCTCGCTTCCCCGGAGTGTGATCCGTACTCCTCGTCCGCCTCCTCCTCATCATCCGTGAACTGAACCCTCACCCGCGCGCGCGGCTGAGCCTGAGCATACAGTTCATCCTCACTCTCGCCGGTGAACGACGCTGCATTGCGGCTCTGTTCGGGTTTGTAACGCATACTCCGACCTCTCAAATCATTCATCCTCCGCGGCGGCGCCCTCAGCAAACAACTCGTAGGCGATGGAATCCACGATCTCCACCGTGGCATACTCTCCGACAGGCAGCTTCGGATCCACGTGTACGGCTCCATCCACGTCCGGCGCATCCCACTCCCCGCGTCCTATCCCCGGCGCATCCACCAGGACGCGCATCCGCTTGCCCACGCATCGGCGACCGACCTCATCCGCTATCTGAGCCAATATCATGTTCAACTCGTTGGCTCTTCTCTTTTTTGTGGCGGGGTGCACCTGGTTCGGCATCTTGGCGGCCAGCGTCCCCTCTTCCCGCGAATACGGAAATACGCCTGCCCTTTCAAACTGAAACTCCCGAACAAATTGACACAGCTCCTCATGGTCGGCCTCGGTCTCCCCGGGCAAACCGCTGATGAATGTGGTGCGCAATCCTATTCCCGGAACCGTCTCCCGCAGTTGTCTCAACAGGGCTTTGATATCCTCCGCTGAAGTCCGCCTCCTCTGCTCGTGCAAAATGTGCTCTGCTATGTGCTGCAGCGGGATGTCCACATACTTTGCCACTTTTTCGCATTCGGCGAATGTGTCTATCAATTCTTTCGTCCAATGCGCCGGATGGGTGTAGAGAACTCTCACCCGAAAATCCCCCCGGATTTCATTCATCGCCCTCAGAAGGCTCGAGAGCGTTTCGCCGCTCTCCGCCCGATCCAATCCGTAGCAGGTGGTGTCCTGGGCAATCAGGTTGATCTCTCTCACCCCTTCCCGCACCAACGTCTCCACCTCCCGCAGGATATTGCGCTGCGGGCGGCTTCTGTGTCTGCCGCGGATGCGAGGTATGGCGCAGTAGGCGCATGCGTGATTGCATCCTTCCGCTATCTTGACATACGCGGTGTGCCGAGGGGTATAGCGGAACCTCCTTTCCCCGAAATCGGGCACAATTCTGGACACCTTCGTGCTGTAAATTTTCTTTTCTCCTCCCGCCATGATCTCCTGCGCAATCTTTCCCATCCTCCCTACTTCATCGACCCCCACAAACGCATCGACCTCCGGCAACGACTTGACCAACTGCTTGGCGTACCTTTGCGACAAACAGCCGGTCACGACGATCTTCTGCTCCTCCGGCGCTTCTCCGCGGTCACGTGCTCTTACCTGTTCGATAATCGTGTTGATGGCTTCCTGTTTCGCCGCGTCAATGAAGGCGCACGTGTTGATGATCATCAGTTCCGCCTTTCTTCCATCCTTCACCTGTCTCATCCCCTCGTGCAGCAGGCTGCTCGCCATCACCTCCGAATCGACCAGATTCTTGGCACATCCCAACGTGATCATGGCAAATCTGCTGCTCATGCGCCCCATTCTATCATACCTGCCCTTGACCGTAAATGCCAAATATGAGAAACGACTGCTGAAGTTTCCTTGCAATCGTCGTGTGATTTGACGTTGCAAAGGTTCGTGGTGTTTGGTAGCATAGGGATGTGAAGGTCAGTTTGCGAGTCATCATGTTGTTGCTGATCACCGGCATGGTGTTCTGTCAGGAGGATGACGACACGATTGTGGAAACGGGACAATCCGGCGAGGTCGGAGACAAACTGGAGGACCAACCCCAAGTGGATGACTTGCCTGCCTGGTTGATCGATATTCCGCCGGATCCTGAAGACAGCGTTCCGGATATACGCAAACCACTGCCAACACAGTACATCGCGGAAGATAAACACGTCGTTTCGACGTCGCGCATGTTCTCCGTGAGCGGAGGGGATGTGCTGCGCATGGGAGCCATCGCTTCTCACGCAGATGACTTGAGGAAACACTTCAACAACCTGCTCGGCATCAAGGACGCCTGGAAATACTCCATCTCCATCCGCCTCTGGGGAACGACCGCTGACCCTGCGAAGCCGAATCCTATCCACACTCGCGTCCGCATCATCGGAGAGGAACCCAACCTCCAGATCCGCATCTTTGCCGGCGGGGGAATCGACCTCCCCAAGATGGACGCCGCCATTGTGACGATGCTCCTCTACGAATACGCGTTGCGCGGCATCAAGCCCAACGCTCTGCCGGACTTTTTGGAGCTGCCTCCCTGGCTCGTTACCGGTGTCCAGCAAGCGATGCTCTGGAGGGCGGGGCAGGTCGATCGCAGACTCTACAGAAATCTCTTCAACAAGACCGACATGATGGCTCCGGAGGAGCTGCTTGGCATCCCCAACCCCCGGACGCTGGACGCCGGTTCCCTGCAGATGTACGAAGTTTCGTGCGGTGTGCTCATCATGGGGCTTTTGCACCAGAACGACGGGCAGGAGCGTCTCCGGAACCTGTTGGGGGAAGCTCTCACCATTGAGGGGGAACCCCGGGAGATGATCGCCGCCCATTTTCACGAACTCAGCGTGGACAAGACAACCTTCAGCAAATGGTGGGCGTTGGAACTCGCCGC
Organism: uncultured Akkermansia sp.; assembly: GCA_947628035.1. Taxonomy (GTDB): domain Bacteria; phylum Verrucomicrobiota; class Verrucomicrobiia; order Verrucomicrobiales; family Akkermansiaceae; genus Akkermansia. The sequence goes on from CANQYL010000001.1 coordinate 73,884, forward strand.
TCTCGCGATGCCCGGTTCCGCCGAGATGCACACCCCGCTGGAAACGGAAAAATTACTTGCCGAAGCTCTTCTCCTGACGGGGATGGAACAAGAATCTCGCCTGCCTTTTTCTGTGAGTCTCGATAAGTTGGAGGAGGTCGTGAAATTACCGGACTGGTCTCGACAACTCCGATCCTGCATGAGCCGTTTGGTCGAGCTCAACCTGCGCGCCTTTCCCGGCTACCGCTCTATCATCACGGAGTACTGCCGAGCTATCGCCGAGCTTTCTCGCGGCACTCCTGTAGCTGAGGTTGAAAAAATCCTGGCGCCCCTGCGTGAGTTACGCTCTGCCTACCAGGAGGCCTCCATTCGCGGGAGGGATTTCCTCGACTGGTTCGAGATCACTCGACTCGGCGAATCTCAACCCGCTAACTTCGATTCCTACGTGGAGGCTATGCACATCCTGCGCAACGACTCCCCGGGACCGGATACCCCCATGAGCCGCTACCTGGACGACATTGAGCTCCTCCATTCCCTCAGCCCCGGCGATCCGTTTCCCGACTCCCTACTCTCCAAAAAATCCACCAAAAAGAAATGAGCACGACCCCGGACATGCACTTTGAACAGGAGGCGCATACCGCCGGTTACCGCACCGTCTGCGGCATCGATGAGGCCGGGCGCGGTCCGCTGGCGGGTCCCGTAGTGACGGCTGCCGTCGTGCTCCCCGACGGCTTTTCCCTCCCCGGTCTCAATGATTCCAAACAACTTTCCGCCCGGCAGAGAGAAGCGCTCTATGAGGCGCTCATGCAGGACTCCTCTGTGAAAAAGTCGATCGCCTCCGCGTCCGTGGAGGAAATCGACCGCCTCAATATCCTGTACGCAACGCACCTTGCCATGGCGCGCGCCGCACAAGGCTTGCCTCTGCCTCCGGATTTTTGCCTCATTGACGGACTTCCCGTGCCGAATTTCCCCTTTTCCTCGCGCTCCCTCGTGAAGGGAGATGCCCGTTGCCTGAGCATAGCTGCCGCAAGTGTGCTGGCCAAGGTCTATCGTGACCGACTCATGCGCGACCTTCATCCCCTCTTTCCGCATTACGGCTGGGATCGCAATGCCGGCTACGGAACCCGTGAACATCTCGCCGCCATCCATACCTATGGAATTACTCCACACCATCGCCGCTCGTTTGCGCCTGTTGCACAGATGGCGCTGCCCCTGGAATTCTGAGGAAACGGCTCCGGACAAGCAGTACCGCGGAGCTTATGCGGAGCTCGTGGCGGCTTCCTTTTTGCGCGCCCATGGCTTGCGCATCCTGCGCTGCAACTTCCGTTGGGGGCGGCGCGGTGAGCTTGATATCGTGGCGCGGGACGCCGATTACCTCGTCATTTGCGAGGTTAAAAGCACCATATCTCCTCAATTCGGCGCCCCCTCTCGCGCCATCAATCACTCCAAACGTCGACTCCTGCGCATCGGCGCATGGAATTGGCTTTCCCTCCTCGGTCGTCGCGTTCCCGTCCGTTTCGATGTCGTAGAGGTCTATCTCGCCCCATCCTCGGCGCCTCGGGTGGAGTGGCGACAAAACGTATTTCCTCTGCGCGCGGCGGAGGATGCGCCTCGCACCGACAGGAATTCGTCGCCTCTCCGAGTGTAGAGGCTTGCAGCGGCGTCGGGGATGCCATCTCTATCTATTAGGTGTCATGCCCTTGCGGCTCTCTGTGTGTTGTGCTACTCTGAGTGTCGAGGTATGGACGATACACTCATTACGCACATCAACGCACGTGAGATTCTGGACTCGCGTGGAAACCCGACGGTAGAGGCTGAGGTGACGCTTCGGTGCGGTATTTGCGCCCGCGCGTCCGTCCCCAGCGGAGCTTCCACCGGCTCGCATGAAGCCAAGGAGTGGAGGGATGGAGAGCGCGAGCGGTACGGGGGAAAAGGAGTTGCTCTCGCGGTGCGCCACGTGCAGGAGGAGCTGGCCGTTGCCCTGCGGGGACTGGATGTCACGCAGCAGGAGGAAATCGACCTCAGGATGCGAGAGATCGACTCAACTCCGCAAAAGGAACGTCTCGGAGCCAATGCCATATTGGCCGTCTCTCTGGCCGCGGTGCGCGCCGCTTCTCGCGCCGTGGGGCTACCCCTCTATCGATACATGGGCGGCGTGGGGGCGCGCACCCTTCCCGTACCGATGATGAATGTGATCAACGCCGGGGTCCATTCGGATGCTCCCATTGATTTCCAGGAGTTCATGATCGTTCCGCGGGGAAGCTCCGGCTTTCGGGAGGCCTTGCGCTGCGGCAGCGAGATCTTTCATTCCCTCGCGGAAGTCCTGCGTGCCAAAGGATACAGCACCGCTGTGGGTGATGAAGGCGGGTTTGCTCCGTCCCTCCCCTCCGTGCGGCACGCTCTGGATGCCATCATGAGCGCCATATCCCGTGCCGGATACCGACCGGGGGAAGATGTCATGCTCGCGTTGGATGCGGCTGCCAGCGAATTCTACGACGCGCCATCGCATCGCTACATCATGCGCAAGAGTGGCGGGGAGTCCCTCAGCTCCCACGAACTCACCTCCCTGTACGATGAGCTTATTTCAAACTATCCCATCATTTCCCTTGAAGACGGCTGCGCAGAATCAGACTGGGACGGTTGGTTGCACTTAACCCGCACCCTCGGCGAGCGCTGTATGCTCGTGGGGGACGATCTCTTTGTGACGAATCCCCTCTTCCTGCGCCGCGGGATCGAGCAAGGCATTGCCAACTCCATCCTCATCAAACCCAACCAAATTGGAACCCTTTCAGAAACCTTTTCCACCATCAACCTCGCCGCCTCTCATGCGTATTCTCCCATTATTTCCCACCGCAGCGGAGAGACAGAGGACCCCTTCATCGCCGACTTAGCTGTGGCGGTGAACGCCCCTTTCATCAAGGCCGGCTCTCTGTCGCGCTCCGAACGCCTCGCCAAGTACAACCGCCTCCTGCGCATCGAGGAAAATCTCGGTCGCGCTGCTCTCTTCGGAACAGGGGCGAAATGAACCTTGGGCGGCACTGACGCCGTGCTTTACAAAGCTGAGGGTATTTCGCGCTTCAGGTCAGACGCCTTGCGCCCTTTGCCATCTCCGGCTATGCGCTCCAGCACCACATCCCGATAGCTCATGCCTCCCGGTATCATCGGCAGGACGTGTACATCATGCGGTACCATCACGTCCAAAACGTACGCCTCATCGGCTTCCAGCATACGCTTGACGGCAGGCGCAAGTTCATCGGGTTCCACCACTCGCTCGCACTTCACTCCAAAGCCCTCGCAGATCACGGGGAAGTTCGGATAGATGAGCTCGGGCGTGTGGTGAGTGGGGTCGTATTTTGCCTTGGGGTCGGCCAGGAAGGTGTTGGCGCGGTTGGAGTCGTACTTGAGATCCTCCCATTGCACGACCATGCCGAGGTGCTGGTTATCCATGATGATGCACTTGATGGGCATACGCTCAATGTGGATGGTTCCGAGCTCCTGCACGTTCATGAGGAATGAACCATCCCCATCCACGTTGACCACGGGCAGCTCCGGGTGCGCCACGTGCGCCCCCATGGCCGCCGGCAAGCCGTAGCCCATGGACCCCAAGCCGCCGGAGGTCGAAAATCTCCGAGGCTTGTCAAACTTAAAGAACTGACCCGTGAACATCTGGTGCTGTCCCACGCCGGTGCAGACGATGGCGTCCTGTCCCTCCAACTGGCGGTAGAGCTCCTCCACGACCTGCTGAGGCGCGATCTCGTGCTCCCTCTTTTCGTAGGTGAGGGGGTAGTCTTTCTTCCATTTCTCGATGATGCCGAACCACTCGGGTCGGTTCTCCACAGCGTACGGTTTCACGGGGTGTCCCATGGCCTCCAGCCGTGCGTTGAGGAAAATAAGGGCTTCTTTCGCATCAGCTCGTATCGCCAACTCCACGACCTTGTTTTTGTTCAGTTCCGACGCATCGCAGTCGATGTGAATGATGCGCGCGTGTTCACAGAAGTTTTTCACCGCCCCCGTCACACGATCGTCAAATCTCGTTCCAATCGCCAGTACAACGTCAGCCTCATTCACCGTATTGTTAGCAAACACAGGTCCATGCATCCCCAGCCAGCGTACGGAAAGGGGGTGATTTTCCGGCATCGCACCCACCCCCATCAGCGTCGTCGCCACAGGACTCTGCCACCGCTCCGCCAGTTCCCGGAGTTCCGAAGCCGCCTCCGCCACCACAACGCCGCCGCCCGCGTAGATAGCAGGTCGCTTTGCAGACAGGAGGATCGGAAGAGCTTTTTCCAGCTCCTCCTTCGGCAGCTTGATGTCCGGGTGATACCCCGGAAGATCCATCTCTTGTTCAAAATCCGGCTCAATGCTCACCTCCTGAAAATTCTTCGGGATGTCAATAACCACAGGTCCCGGTCTCCCGGTGCGAGCGATGTAGAAAGCTTCCTTCACGATACGCGGTATATCCTCTACTCGCGTCACCAGGTAGCTGTGCTTTACAATCGGTGCGGTCATCCCGAACACGTCCGTCTCCTGAAATGCCGAGCTGCCGATGAGAGGCTTGCCCACCTGAGAGGTTATCGCCACCATGGGAATTGAGTCCATGAAGGCGTCCGCGATCGGTGTGATCAGATTCGTCGCGCCGGGACCGGAGGTGGACATGCAGACCCCCACCTTCCCGGTGAGCCTTCCGTAACCCTCCGCCGCAAACCCCCCCCTTGCTCGTGGCGGGGCAGGATGGTCCTTATCGAAGGTTCTTTGCTGAGCGCCTGATGAATGGGCATACTGGCTCCGCCCGGGTAGGCAAAGACGACTTCAACTCCTTCTCTCACTAAACTCTCCACGAGAACTTCGGCTCCCGTCATCTTCTTATCTCTCTGCTGGTTTTCTTCTTTGCTCATAATAAATCTCGCGCTCATACCGTCCGGGTGAGGACATCCCTCCCGCACAGACTGCTCCGCATTCTAGCAAATATCAACCCGTTTGAAAAGCCTAGATTTCAGTTTGAATTTTGTACACTCACATCCGTCCCAAGAAAAAGCGCTCCCAATACGCGGTTATCGACAGACGATGCAACACAATTCATTTACGATTTGCAATTTACGATTTGGAAATAATGCGCGCCGGAAGCGCGGGATATGCAATGCGCAAGCATTGGTGGTGGGAGAAATCATGAGTGGTTTCTGGTTAGAAAGGCTGTGTTCACGCCATGCCGTCTTGACTCACCGCCGCCCCATCGGCGGTTGCTTCGGAGTCGCCTCACGACTCCTCATCCCTTCGGGCAAAAGCTGCGATTCTGTCCAATCCACCTCCGATCCCTCGGGGGCTTTGCCGATTTACTTCCTTCATCCAGAGGAAACGCATGGGGAAGGGGTCGAATGAGCCCGGCGAAGTTTTATGGGGACACGTGTGACGTACAGCATCCCGTCTGCAGAAAAACTCAACGCATGATACCGAGGAACAATCAGGGCAAAACTGATGTGGCAGCAAAAAATCTCATTCCTGAGGTCTGTCCGTTCAAAAAGGTTGCGGCTCGAACCGGGAGACGCCATCGCCGTGAGTCATTCAGCTTCGCTTATGTATGCGGATTCCCGCGGGGCTACAGCACATTGCCCCATTGAGGGAGAGGTTGGGGGAGGGAGAGAGCACATATATTATCAATGAGGCGTTGCCATTCCTTCTCCCCTTGGAGGATTTCAATGCGGATGTGTAAAAAGAAGATCGGTACGTCCATTTCGTCCGGTTTGAGGAAGCGAACAGCATCCTTCTCTGTGGTCACGATGAGGTCGATGGCTCTGTCCGCACAGCGCTGCACAAACATGTCCATCTCAGTTTGATCGAACCAGTGGTGGTCCGGATAACGTCTGCGGATTTCAATGTGTGCTCCTTGATCTTCCACCAGCTTTTCAAAGCTCTCCGGTCGTGCTATCCCGCTCAGACAGGCCACATATTTGCCGCGCAAAGCCTCCAAAGGCATCTTCTCCCCCGTGAACACATTTTCTAAGTAGTCCGGTGTGTGATTCGTCACGATGATGTCCGCGAGCTTGTTGTATTTTCGTATCGTTGCTATCAGCTCGTCCTGCGGCTTACCCTCGCTCTTGGTGAGGATGATGTAACTAGCTCTCGCCAGACTCTTCCGCGGCTCCCTCATTGTCCCGCGAGGCAGGAGCGCTCCCGTCCCGAAGGGAAAGCCGCAATCCACCAGCACGATGTCCACCTCATGACGCAATTTGAGATATTGCATCCCGTCATCTAATATCAACGTGTTGCACCCCAACTGCTCAATGGCGAAGATACCGCTCTTGACCCGATCTTTGTCCACCAATACCGCTACACCATCCAGATTGCGAGCCAGCATGTAAGGTTCGTCTCCGGCATAGAGGGGAGACAGATACCTCGCTTTTCCATCGCTCGCTATCTTCGGAATATTTTTGATGCGCTTTCCCTGTGCGTTGTGCCACTGTTGCGGCATCGGCAAATCAGCGCTCTTGTAGCCCCGTGTCAGGATGGCGCATTTCCGTCCCCGCGCCGCCAAAGTGCGCGCAAGCAGCTCAACCACGGGTGTCTTCCCTGTGCCACCGGCTGTGATGTTCCCAACACTCACCACAAACGTCCCCAGGTAGTGCACCGTGCGTAGACGACGTCTGAACAGGAAGAGTCGGACCTTCACGATGAGATAAAACACAAAGGAACCCATCCGTAATATGCAACGCATCAGCCACGCCCGGAACCCATGCGCCCGGTTAAAGATGACATCCGTCCCCCACTCCTCCAGCTCGTCCATGCGCGACTTCATGCCGTCCCCCATCATACCCATTCATCCCCTGTCTGTCAAGGAATTCGCACGCCGTCCAGGGCAAACGCATTAGAAATGCGTTTGCCTATTTACGATTTACGATATGGGGAGTTCGGCGGCTACGCCGCGAATTTGGCGAACGAGAAGACTTCTTGAGATCCGTCATCATGATGACCGTTAGTTGTCACGATTTTTGATAGGCGTCAACGATGATATCAAGCAATAAGGGCATTCTCTCCGTTGATGAGCTTCTCTCAAATGCGTTTACCCTGCACGCCGTCGGCGCGGGATATTCGATGTGGACGCATCAGTGGTGGATTCAATCATGGGCTGTTGCTGTTAAGTCATGCCGTCTTATCGGCTTTGCAACATCGTCCATGGCTCGATTGATGCAAAAAACAACAAAAATGTTAAACATATTTGTAAAAAATGTCGGCAGATTAACAAAAATGTACAATTATAGGAAGCAAGATCTCTCGGGGAGAAAAATAAATGACTGATAGATAAGGGAGGTTGAGTAATTTTTCAGGATTGGCACGGTATTTGCTGGTATGGAGATAGAGGGAGAACTCCGGAAGGAGTGAAAACTTTATCAACGAACGAACAAACAAAAATAGCCATGGCAAACGAAGCGACAATCGGGGCAGAGGAGAAGCTTTCCGCGATGTACGGGAGCGACACCTTTGGGATCAAGACGATGGAGAAATACCTCTCCAAGAGTGCCTTTAAGAAGATGCTTGTCACTGTTCAACGCGGGGGCAAGTTGGACATGAGCATAGCGGATGAGGTGGCGCAGGCGATGAAGGTGTGGGCACTGTCGAAGGGAGCGACGCACTACACGCATTGGTTCCAACCGCTTTCGGATGCGACGGCGGAGAAGCACGACTCTTTTGTGGAGCCGGATGGCAAGGGCGGCATGATATGTGAGTTTACGGGTAAGAACCTGATTCAGGCGGAGCCGGATGCGTCGTCTTTCCCTTCCGGCGGCATACGCGCCACCTTTGAGGCTCGTGGTTACACGGCGTGGGACCCGACCTCTCCCGCCTTCATCAAACGCACGGAACACACCGCGACGTTGTGCATTCCCACGGCATTTTGTTCGTACACGGGCGAGGCGTTGGACAAGAAAACACCGTTGTTGAGGTCGATGGTAGCCGTATCGAAACACGCCGCGCGCGTGTTGCGTTGCTTCGGCGTGGAGCCCAGTTGTGTCGAGAGTAACCTCGGTGCCGAGCAGGAGTACTTCCTCATTGACCGCAACCTGTACTTGCAGAGACCGGATTTGATTGAGACCGGGCGCACTTTGTTCGGATGTTTGCCGCCCAAGCACCAGCAGATGGAAGATCACTATTTCGGTTCCATCAAAGAGCGTGTGTTGGAATTTATGAACTCCGTGGATCAGGCACTCTGGGCACTGGGCGTACCGGCCAAGACTCGACACAATGAAGTGGCGCCGGCGCAGTTTGAGATTGCCCCGCTCTACGAAGCGAGTAACGTGGCGGTGGATCACAACGTGATGATCATGGATGTTCTGCAGAGGCAGGCTCTCAAGTTCAATCTCGTTTGTCTGCTGCACGAAAAACCGTACGCCAGCGTCAACGGTTCCGGCAAGCACAACAACTGGTCGCTCGGAACCCCGGAGTTGGGCTCGCTCTTTTCGCCGGGCAAGACACCGCACAGCAACCTCCTCTTCCTCACTTTTCTCGCATGCGTGATCCAGGGTGTGGATAAGCACGCCGATCTCCTGCGAGCCTCCATCTCCAAAGCCGGAAACGATCACCGTCTCGGGGCCAACGAAGCGCCGCCGGCTATCATCTCCATTTTCCTCGGTGATCAGTTGGCCGATATCATCGAACAGATCAAGGCGGGCGGAGCCAAGAGCTCCGCGACCAAGACCACCATGGAACTCGGCGTCGACGTGCTGCCTACCTTGCCGAAAGACACGACCGACCGCAACCGCACCTCGCCTTTCGCCTTTACCGGAAACAAGTTTGAGTTCCGTGCCGTCGGGTCATCGCAGACCTGCGCCTGGCCCATGGCTGTGCTCAACACCATCGTTGCCGAGGCGCTGGATGAGGTCGCTACCAAGCTGGAGCCGGTGGTCGGCAAGAAGAACTTCAATTCTGTGGTCAGTTCCCTCATCAAGAAGATGATCATCGAGCACGACCGCATCATCTTTAACGGCAACGGCTATTCCCAGGAGTGGATTGAGGAGGCGGAACGGCGCGGACTGCCCCATCTCAAGACCACCCCGGAAGCCCTCGAGGTCCTTTCGCGTCCGGATACCATCAAGCTCATGAAGAAGTACGGTATCCTCTCCAAGGCGGAGCTGTTAGCTCGCAAGGAGGTTCAGGTCGAGAGCTACCTCAAACTCATCCACATCGAAGCCAAGACCTGTTTGAACATGCTTCAAACCATTTACCTGCCGGCTGTCGCCGGACAGATGACAGAAATCTGCGGAACGGTAGCCTCCATCAAGGCTGCCGGTCTCAAGGCCGGTCTCAAGGCCGCAGAGGAGCAGGCTAACGCCGTGGGCAAACTCTACGACGAGTTGCCCGGCAAGGTGCAGGCCCTCCAAGCTGCCATCGATAAGGGTTGCCCCGTGTGCATGAAAGAAGCTATGGAGTCAGCCCGCGAAACCGTTGATGCCCTCGAAGCCATCGTGGATGCCGACCTCTGGCCGGTTCCCACCTACGCTCAGATGCTCAACATCCACAGCAAATAATCTGAAATGCGAGTATTTCTCGCTACCGGCAGCTCCGAGTGGGGCTGCCGGTTTGTCTTTATGCCTCCTCACAGTCCGCGTCGGTAC
>CANQYL010000002.1 GCA_947628035.1 uncultured Akkermansia sp.
ACTCTAGCATACTTTGAACTTCTTGGCACCCTTTTTTGTGCCAAGAACCTGTTGCATTTAATTTTGCGATCCACACGTTTGCTGTGCGTTTGCCCCGTGTCTTGACAATTCAGGCAGGGGGTGCTACAGTGTCGATGGAGGTTCCTGAGAGACTTCCTCAACGAAAAAACACAAGAGATATGTCCAAGGAAACGATATCCCGGACTTCCCTGTACGAAGGGGATGGAGAAAAGATAGCGATTGTGGCATCGCGCTACAATGAGAAATACGCCGATGCCTTGGTGGAAAATTGCAGGGACGAGATAGGAAAGATAACGCGTGGGGTGAACGTAGAGGTGGTGCGTGTGCCGGGTGCATTTGAGATACCGATGATGGTGAACTTCCTGCTGCATGGGACGATGGGAGAAAAAACTCCGGATGCGGTGATAGCCTTGGGCGTCATTCTGCGGGGAAGCACTGCCCATGCAGACCTCATCGGCGAGGCTATCACGCGGGAGTTGCTGCATACGGCCTGTCGTTCCCTCACACCCGTCATCCACGAGGTTCTTCTGTTGCAGAATGAGCAACAAGCACAGGAGCGCTGCCTGGGAGAAGAGCTCAACCGAGGGAGAGAAGCCGCCCGAGCCGCCGTGGAGATGATGCGGCTCACTGTTGATCACACGTCCTATTGAACAAAAATCGCCATGTTGCACCAAAGTAAAATTCGCAAGACAGCCCTCTTGCTCATCTACGCCATGCTCGAACAGGGCACATCTGCACAGGACTTTGACTACGACATTTTCTGGAACCTTGCCCTTGCTAAAGATATCGACCAAGCACGCCTCGCTCAGGCAAAAGCAATTATCCACGTCTGCCGCGCCTCGGCAGACCTCACCGATACCCTGAAAACGCGTGGAGAAACCTTGCTGGCAAAGGCACAGACGGACGGGGCGCTCCTGCAACGAGCGGGAGTCGTGCAACGCTTGCTTGATTGCGCAACAGCCTTGCAAGAGGCTCTGGCGGCCTTGCGGGATGTGATCAACGACAGGAGAAGGGAAGGGACAAACTCACTGCTGGAGGCCTCCCAGCTTGTCCTGCAACGGGCGGATCATTACCTCGTGCTGGTTCATGAGACAGAGGAGCGACTCAGCGAGCTTCCCGTGGCGAGAGCGGAGAACTTCTGCGGAGCGATGCGACGCTTGCAGCGAACGCTCACCGGGTGCACTCCCCTCAAGGAACCGGAGAAGATGGAGACCAAGGAAGCGGAATTGCTGGGCTTCATACAGAAATCGCACGAGCTGGCGGCTCTACGACCGGCCGCCCAACAACTCGCGGTTGATGTGTACTCTCATCGCGATGAATGGGAGGAAAGTCTCTCGCACCTCCTGCGTAATTATATGCCGAACCGCCTCGACAACGTGGACAAAGCCATCCTCTATCTCTCGCTGCACGAGCTCAAATACCGTAAACTCGACGTCCGCATCGTCGTCTCTGAGGCCACCAACCTGGCACACGAATTTTCCGGTTCCAAGAGTGCGCCGTTTGTCCATGGCATCATCGCCACGGCCGCGGGCGATTTGGACGGAGGAGAACTTCCCGAGATCCCCTGCGAGCTTCCCTCAGAACAAGAAAAACAACCCCACTGATACCAAATCCATGGCTAACTTCTTTAATAAACTAATCGACAAACTCCTCGGAGAGCCAAAAATCGATTGGGATGGGCTGGAAGCGGATCTTATAGGCGCCGATGTCGGCGCCGCCCGAGTGTTGCCCATGCTTGAGGAGCTACGCGAAAAAGACGAGCAGGACGCGTGTGAGATCGTGGATTTCATCAAGCGCGGTCTGATCGCTGCTTTTCCTCAACCGCTCCCCTCCCTGCCCTCTCCCCATGAGGACAAGCCCTGCGTCATTCTCCTCGTAGGGGTAAACGGCGCGGGCAAAACCACCACCTGTGCCAAGCTGGCACACTTGCTTCAAGCGCGAGGGAACCATGTGCTTCTCGCCGCTGCAGACACCTTCCGCGCTGCAGCCGTAGAGCAACTGGAGCGATGGGCTTCCCAATTGTCCATCCCCCTTTTCAAAGGTCAACCCAATCAAGACCCGGCTTCCGTCTGCTATGAAGCTCACACCCTTGCCCTGAGCAAAGGATTTCATTACCTCATCTGTGACACGGCGGGACGCCTTCATACCAGGCACAACCTCATGGAGGAGCTCACGAAAATTCGACGTTCCATCGGCAAACAAGATCCTGCCGCACCACACGCCTGCTACCTCGTGGTGGACGCTACAACCGGGAGCAACGCTCTCATCCAGGCGCGCGAGTTCCACAAAGCTACCCCCCTGGATGGTCTCATCATAACGAAGTTGGACGGCTCCGGCAAGGGGGGCGTCGCCGTTGCCATCCAAGACGAGTTGAAGATTTCCCCCATCTTTGTCGGCTGCGGTGAACGAGCCGACGACCTGCATCCCTTCGACCTCAGGGCATACATCGACACCCTGCTCTGATCACCTCTGCCACAACTCGCGCCCCCATGGAAGAGAAACCCTCCTTGCTTGGTCTAACGCAAGAGCAGCTCGCCGCTCGCCTCAGCGAACTGGGAGACTTCCCTTCCTACCGTCGCGCCCAGATCCTTGACTGGGTCTGGAAAAAACGCGTCACCGACTTTGAGCAAATGACCAACCTCCCGCCGGCTCTGCGCGGCATCCTGGCAAGTCATTTCTCCCTGCATCCGCTCGAGGTGCAGGAGATGCATCTCAGTCAATCCGGCAGCGAAACGCGTAAGTTCCTGTCCCGATTGACAGCGGATGGAGAGCTTATCGAATCCGTCATCATCCCGGCAGCCATCGGTCGGGGAGGGGCACACAGCGAGCGCATCACGCTGTGCATCTCATCCCAGGTGGGTTGCGCGTTCGGCTGCCGTTTCTGTGCCAGTGGTCTGCTCGGGTTCCGCCGCAACCTCTCCTCTGCCGAGATGATCGGCCAGATCTTTGTCGCTGAGAAAATAACGGGCGAGCGTGTGGATAACCTGGTCTTTATGGGCATGGGGGAACCCCTCTCCAACACAACGAACCTCATCCCTGCCCTGCGTCTCATCACGGATCCGACCTTGCTCGGTCTCGGCGCACGTCACATCACCATCTCCACCTCCGGTCACGTGCCAGGGCTGAAATTGCTGAGAGAATGCGGCATACCGGTGCGCCTTGCCGTCTCCCTGCACGGAGCCTCCGACGAGATTCGTTCGCAGATCATGCCCGTGAACCGCAAATGGCCTCTTGAGCAACTTCTGCCCGCCCTGGAGGATTGGAACACTCACTCCAAACACATCATCACACTGGAATACATTCTCATTTCCGGAATGAACGACTCGCTCTCTCAAGCGGATCTCCTTTCTGCCATCGCACGCCGCCTCAACGCCAAAGTCAACCTCATCCCCTACAACACGGTAGAGGGACTCCCCTGGAGCCGACCCTCCGAGAAACACTGCCGGGATTTTTGCCAACGCCTCATTTCCCAAAAAATCCCCGTCACCATGCGCTACGAAAAGGGACACGACATCGATGCTGCGTGCGGTCAGCTCCGACTCCGTCGCTCCTGAAACAACGCTTTCGCTGATTTTTCTGCACCGTTGAGGAATTTATTGCTTGACATCCTCCTCTTGTTTTCTATACTGCGTACTATATACCTATGAAAACGCGCCTTTCACTGTTTGCTCTGTTCGCTGCATTCGCGTGCTGCTCCGCGTGGGCGGCTCCTTCTGTCAGCACCAAGGATGTTTCCGATGAAGCTCTGAAGGAAGTGGCAACGGATCGTCAAAAAGCCAGCCTTGACCTGCATGAGAAAGCCAAAGCCAAGGCTGAAGAGGAGCGCAGTAAGGCCATCAAAGAAGCTCAGGAGATCACGGAGAAAAATGACGAAGGTCTCAAGAAGACCATTCAGAGACACCACCTCAACAGTATGCTTCCCCCCTGTGATCGCGAGCCGGAGACACCGCGCGAACCGGGCAACTACCGCATCCGTTATTGATTAACCGGAGCAAGCTGCCATGCCGAGCCGGGGCAGACGCATTTGAAAGAAGTGCATCAACAGGGAGAATGCTCTTATTGATTGATATCATCGCTGATGCATATCAAAAGTCGTGATAATCAGCAACCATCATGATGATGGCTCGCGAGAGGACTCTGTATCCTTTAACAATCAAAAAAATTTGCGCAATGCGCACGTTATCAATAAATCGTAATTCGTAATTCGTACATCGTAAATGGGCAAACGTATTTTTCAAATGCGTTTGCCCTGCGTGCCTGCCTACGGTGCGGGCTTTTTTATTCCCCGGGATGTTCGTTTGACGGCAGGCAAAGGAGATGCGCTACGCTCTTTTTGGGAAGAGATTTCCGGGAAGAGTAGAGCAACTTGAGTTTGTGGGAGCCCGCTTGCAGACGGTAGAGCAAAAGGGAACGCAGGGCGTCCTCCTGAACCTCGGTGTGCACACAGCATACGCCCACCTTCTCCGGGGTGAGCAATCTTCCTTTCCCGCACCCCTGAAGTTCCACCATCACCGCCGCAATTCCTCCGGCGGCTACCCGCACCTCCAGCTCCGCCTCCCACAAGGGAATCTCTCCGCAGCGTCTCCATCGCAGCGTTTCATGCCCCTCCCTGCTCGGGCGCACACACTCCGCCGTCCCGGCCTTACGAGCCGTGCGTCGTTGCCGTCTCGTGCGCCACGCCGCACGCACAGTCAGCACGGTAACCCAGAGCACGACGACGGCGCCGCAACCGAACCAGCCGACAATGGCGCCGACGGCCAAATCCTGGTGCCCCGTTGCGAGCATCACCGTCAGCGTCAAGCAGAAGACCAATGTGATTCCAAGACCCAGCCAATACCCGAGAACCATCCCCGGAAACAGGAGAAAAAGGATCGCATAACGCAAAAATTGCGGAAGATTGAGCGGCGTGCTGCACAACATCTCGCGCTGTGTTGTAACGGAGTACAATTGCTCAAGCTGCTCCTGCGAAGTGGTGGCGTCAATTTTCATTGTCCGGAGATTCCATCAAACGCGAACCACACGAATCTTCATGCCCATGCAATGAGTCGCTCCCGCGTGCAGCATGAAATTTTCCTCCGGCAAGAGAGCCACTTCCAGCGCAAGCATATTCTCTGCTGCCTCCCTACCCAAGTCCTCCATCTTTCCCGCCGCTTCCAACCCGGGATGCCACACCACGCATGAATTCGCCCGGATACGCTCAATCTCCAGCGTGCGTCCCCAACGAGGGTCATGAATGCATACCACGCTCTCCTCCGGAACCGGACCATACGTGCGGTCAATATGCCCCAACGGAATAAGCGGGTCCTCCGAATGAGGCACGGCATCCTCCGCATACTCCCGAAAAGGCACCTCCTCCAACCCGGTGACCGCTACATTCCTGTAATCACTCACCATAAAGTACGTATGCAGCGCCCCGGAAAGCGGCATGCTCTCCCCATCCTCCCGGTGAATCGTCTGCAGCACGAGCTTGAGCTCATCTTTCCCCATCTCAATGAGGTAAATTGCCCGCGGCAGTTTCTTGTCTTCCGGGTCGAGGGAGAAGCACAGGGTGGCGCTGCCGTCCTCGTGTTCTTCAAACGGCTCGAGTGTCCATTCCGAAATCCGAGCCACCCCATGGGAGGGTACTTGCTTTCCGTCCGCACCCTTTCCAAACCAGGGCCAGCAAATCGGTATTCCCCCGCGTATCGCCTGTCCCTTCTTGAATTTTGCTTTTTCTCCCAGGAAGATGACCGACTTGTCACCCGCCGGACTCCAACTCAAAATCTGTCCTCCATAAAGAGAAAAATCTAAATGACCCAACCGCGTTTGGACGCTGATGATCGGGAATCCCTTGCCGTACGGATAATGACCGGATATCATGCCCCTCATCCTACCACATGGACCCCATGCTTGGCAAGACCGGGTTTACCCATGGACGATGGACGATGTACAATGGAAATTTTAGCGCGCTTGCGCGCGGCGAGGCAGAGCGAGAGCGAAGGTGGAAGGAGGGAACATGGGGTGACAGTGGTATGAAAGGGGCTGGACGATGGACGGGGGCACCGGAGGTGCCTATTTACGATTTACAAGGCGCCCGACGGTCCCGTGTAGGGCGCACGCGAAGCGGGCGGTAAGGGCGATTGGACAAAAGCGCAGCTTTTGCCCCTTGGGGTGAAAGCGACCGACGGCTGTAAGGTCGATTAGCCAAAAGCGACAGCTTTTGTCCCAACGGGATGAGGAGTCGTGAGGCGACTCCGAAGCAAGAGGGAGTGCGGTACCGAAGCGTCAATTTACGAATTACGATTTGAATGCTAGCGCGCCGGAGGCGCGGGAAATGCGGAGCTTTAGCTGGGGTGGTAAGAATTCCATAATGATTTTATATTTTTTGAAAAATTGACAAAAATATAAAATAAGGCTTGAAACGGGAGAGGGAAGAATGTAGTCTGGATGCAATGAAGCAGATACGCGACAAGAGAAGTAAACAGATAGCCCGTGATCACTACGTGGAGAAGCTTGTCGATCGGATGCACAACGGGATGATCAAGATCGTGAGCGGCATACGCCGGAGCGGAAAATCTTATTTGCTTTACAATCTTTTTCGCCGGGAACTGAAGAAAATGGGGGTCGAGCCGTCGCATATCATCACAGTAGCATTGGATGAGCTGAAGGGAGCAAAATACAGAAATCCGACAGTATTCTACGATTACATCAAGACACGGGTACGCGGGAAGAAGATGCACTATCTGCTGCTGGACGAGGTACAGATGATGAAGGATTTTGAGAGTGTGCTGAACGGTCTGCTACGCCTTGATAATCTCGATGTTTACGTAACGGGGAGCAATTCGCGTTTTTTATCGACGGATGTTGTAACGGAATTCCGCGGAAGAGGAGATGAGGTTCGTGTATTTCCCTTGAGTTTTTCTGAATTTTATGCGGCACGCGGAGGCGAGTGGTCAGACGCATGGGAGGAGTACCGCTTATACGGCGGTATGCCCCAGCTCTTCGCCTACGAGAAAGAGAGTGATAAGATCGAGTACCTGAACAAACTTTTCCAGGAGACTTACATAAAGGACATTCTTGAGCGCAACCGCATCAAAAACAATGAAGAACTTAACGAGCTGCTTAACATCACCGCATCTGATATCGGCTGCTTGCTCAATCCGCACAAGCTGGCCAACTCTTTCCGAAGCCTGAAAAAAATCAACATCTCGGAACCCACCATCGCCCTCTACCTGAACTACCTTCAGGACGCTTTCATCATTCATCGAGCCATGCGTTTTGATATCAAAGGAAATCGCTACATCAATACACCGTCCAAGTACTACTTTACCGATATCGGTCTTCGCAATGCCCGCCTCAACTTCCGACAAATCGAGGAGGGGCATGCTATGGAAAACATCATTTACAACGAACTGTTGATGCGCGGTTACCAAGTGGACGTCGGTAGTCTGGATATTCTCGAAAAGGACGGACGCGGCAATTACGTCCGCAAAAGAACAGAGGTTGATTTTGTGGTCAACCTGGGCAGCAAACGGTACTACATCCAATCCGCCGCAGCCATTCCCACACGCGAAAAACGCGAACAGGAAGAACGGTCTCTCCTTGCCATTCGCGACTCTTTCAAAAAAATTCTCATCTCCGCGAGTGCTTCCTCCCCACACTACGATGATGCAGGGGTCCTTATCCTCTCTATAAAAGACTTCCTGCTCAATCCGACCAGCCTCATGGAATGAACCGCTTATTTTAAAAAATAAGCAAATTTGCTGTTTTTATAAACTAAGATTTATTTTTGAGCAGACAACATCATGGTGGCACCCCCAGCGACTGCTTCGCTCATGGACGATGGACGGGGCACCTGGCGGTGCCTATTTACGATTTGCGAATTGGAAAATTCCGCGCCGTTAGCGCAATCTAGTGGAGCGGATGCGCAGCGGAATTTTGGATACGAGAGTGCGTGAGGAGAAAGAAAGTGTCCGGAGAGAGTTTGATGGAGGACGCGTTGTCCACATCCGTCCCAATAAAAATTTTCTTTAGGAGCAATTCAATCCATTTCCTATGCATTTTCTACGGACGAAGGAAGTAAGTCGGAAGGACGGCAAACCATTGATGATTCAGAAAAGCAGTGAAAACCCCGAGGGCTCGGAGGGATTGGACAACGCAAGAGCGTTGCCCGCAGGGTGAAAACTGCCGACGGCTGTGAGGCAGGTTAGCCAAAAGCGACAGCTTTTGTCCCAACGGGATGAGGAGTTGTGAGGCGACTCCGAAGCAAGCGCCGATGGGGCGGCGCTGAGTCAAAACGGCATGACGTACCAACAAACCTTTCTAACTAATATCCTGCGTTGCTTAAAAATTCTGCTGCGCATTTGCTTCGCTAAGATTGCGCCGTCGGCGCGGAATTTTTTTACATCGTCCATCGTCCATCGTCCATCGTCCATCGTCCATCGTCCATCGTCCATCGTCCATAACCAATGAGTTATGTTGCATCATTCAGCGATAACTGCGTGTTAGGATCGCGTTTTTCTTGGGACGGATGTGGCGTTGTCCTAGCGCGAAGATTCCTCTTCGTCGTCGCGACCGAGCATGGTGCGCGTGTCCCGGATGGTCTTGCGGGAATATTCATCGCGGGAGTACACGGGAGGGGGAGGCGTGTTGCTCATGCGGGACTCAACGTACCCACTTTTTGTGTCGCGCGAATAGAAACTTGGCGATGTCGGGAACTCACCACCCATGGTGCTTTTTTCGCCCTGCATGACGGAACGCTTTCCCACATCGGGGGAAAGGTCATCAGCCCCGTAAACCCCTTTGTCAGCGCCGGCGAAGTCAGGATGCAAATCTTTGTCAATTTGGACTCCCATCGCCCCGGGGTACGCCTTTTTTGCATCGAATGCCTGCCCCGAGCCGGAGAATTTCATATCCTGCATCGAACTTTTTGAGGTTCCTGAAAACTCCTTGGTCATGTAGCTTTTGTCGAGGCGCTTCGAAGCATCGAGATCGGATTGATAG
The DNA here is from genome assembly GCA_947628035.1 of uncultured Akkermansia sp. Taxonomy (GTDB): domain Bacteria; phylum Verrucomicrobiota; class Verrucomicrobiia; order Verrucomicrobiales; family Akkermansiaceae; genus Akkermansia. The sequence continues at coordinate 9,004 of CANQYL010000002.1, forward strand.
GGACTGACCCGATTTGAAACGGTTTGAGGGACTCCTTGAGCGTTTTTCTTTTCTGTGAACGAAGAATCAAACTTTTCCTCCATGTACTCAGAGAAATCACGTTCGCCACCCGTGCTCTGCTTCGCCTCATCCACCACATTGCCGTACTCATCATAAACCGTGCGCTCACTCTCGCATGCACACAGCAACACCGACAAAAGGAGACTGAACAACTGTTTACTCACTCGTCTCATTTAGCCTCATCCCCTGTGCCGTGTCAAGCGCAAACCGCTTGACAGCCCGAGTCTCCCCTGATATACTGCCGCGCGACTTATGGAAACACCTGCTTCCCCTACCGATCTCTCGGCGCTCGACACAGCGGCCATGCGCAGCCGTCTTTCCGAGCTCGGGAGCTATCTTTGACCTCGACCACTTGGAACAAGAAGTAGCCGAGCTGGAGCGCCGTATGAGCGCACCGGACTTCTGGGACGACCAACAAGCTGCCCGAGAACTCATGGACAAGGTCAACCCACTTAAGCGCCGCCTTGAACAATTTCGTTCCATTGAGAAATCCCTAGAGGACGTCGAGGTAGCGGTAGAACTCGCGCGCGAGGATCCGGAAATGGCTCAGGAAGCCCAGGCGGAGTACGACACTTGGCTGAAGCAGCTGGAAGAATTTGAACTCATTACTTTGCTCAACGGTCCGCACGACAACGCCGGCTGCTATATCACCATCCACGCAGGAGCCGGCGGCACAGAGGCCTGCGACTGGGCGAGCATGCTTTTGCGTATGTACCTGCGCTACTGTGAGCGCCATGGCTTTTCATCTGAAATCATGGAAAGCACCGATGGAGATGAAGCGGGTCTGCGCTCCGTCACTGTCAAGATAGCAGGTGAATACGCTTATGGTTACCTCAAGAACGAGCGGGGCATCCACCGACTCGTCCGCATGAGTCCTTTTGACGCCGCAGGCAAGCGCCACACTTCATTTTGTTCGTTGGATGCCACTCCGGATATTTCAGATGACGTGGAAATCGAGGTGAAGGATGCCGATGTCAAGATGGACACCTACCGCTCCGGCGGCAAGGGCGGTCAAAACGTCAACAAAGTAGAGACGGCTGTGCGCCTCACTCACCTTCCGACGGGCATCATCGTAGCTTGCCAGACCCAGCGTTCCCAGCTACGCAACCGAGAGGAAGCCATGCGTATGCTCAAGGCGCGCCTCATTCAACTGGAAGAGGACCGCAAACGCGCTGAGGCCGACCGTCAATATTCGGAGAAGGGAGACATCGCGTGGGGCAATCAGATACGCTCATACGTCTTCCAACCGTACCAAATGGTGAAGGATCTGCGTACCGGGGTGGAATCCGGTAACATTCAGGACGTGATGGACGGCAACATTGACGCCTATATTGAAGGCATGCTGCGCCACAACGCCAACGCGTGATTTCTTCCTCTCTCCTTCCTCGTCTGCCATGCTGGAAATCGACGTCCTCACTCTCTTCCCGGAGATGGTCACTGAGCCCCTCTCCCGGAGCATCCTCGGACGCGCGGCTAATGATGGCATTATTTCTGTTCGCGCCCACCAACTGCGAGATTGGACCCACGACAAACACCACCGCACGGATGATTACCTCTGTGGCGGCGGGCAAGGTATGCTCATGAAATGTGAACCGATCTTCGAAGCAGTGGAAGAACTGCGCCGGGGGAATACAAGGGTCATCCTCATGACACCGCAAGGACGCGTCTTTTCCCAAGCGATGGCGCGTGAGTTGGCCGCCCCGTGCATGGAGCCGGGAGGTTCCGCGCACTACATCATCATCTGCGGTCATTATGAGGGAGTGGATCACCGTGTTGTCGAGCAACTCGTGGACGTGGAACTCTCTATCGGCGACTACATTCTCACCAATGGCGCCATCGCAGCGGTGGTTGTGATTGACGCCGTTGCCCGCTTGATTCCTGATGTCCTCGGCGACGAACGTAGCAGCGAAGAAGAATCCTTCTCTGAAGGGTTGTTGGAAGCGCCCGCCTATACGAAGCCGAATGTGTTTCGCGATTTATCCGTCCCGGAAGTTTTCCTCTCCGGCAACCACCGAGCGATTGAAGAATGGAAACTCGAACAGGCTGTGCGCCGCACGCGCGAAAATCGTCCGGATCTCTACCGGACATGGGTCGAACAACACCCTGAATTCTTCCTGCCCGGCAAAAAGAAAACACGCCTCACTTCGTACAAAAAGCGTGACGCTCACTGAGACTCACCCGGGGATGGCGGCTCAATTGGCGACCTCACTGCGCCGTCACGCGATAATCCGAGGCTCCGCGCAAAATGGACAGCACCTCGCCGAGTAGGAAAAAAGAACCGCATACGAGCAGAGGTCGCTCTTCCCGCTGCAGAGCATCCTCAAGCGTCGGAGGCAGACTGATGGGCGCAGGCGAATGAGCGCCTACGATCTTTGCGAGCTCCGGCGCCGAAAGGATGCGTGGAGATTGCACGGGCGGCAAAATCCACTCCCTCACGATCGGTGAGAGAAGTTCCAGCACCCCATGCAAATCCTTGTCAGCTGCTCCGGCGAAAAGACAGACAGACTTCTCCTCGCCGTGGGTCTCCCTCCATGTGCGAACGAGAGCAGCCACGGCGTGCGGGTTATGTGCGCCATCGAGGATGATGCCGGGAGATATCTCGTCAAATCTTCCGGGCCAGCGAGTCTTGGCCAACCCGTGGCGCAGCTGCTCCTCGGAGCAGAGGAAATGCGGCATAGCTAGGCGCAAGGCCGCCAGTGCAAGCGCGGCGTTCTGCTTCTGGTGCTCCCCGGCAAGCCCGAGCGGCAACTCGCACTTTTCGTTTACGATGCGGCATTCCGTGTCATTCTCCTGCGCCACCTCATGGATAACCCGCACAGCCTCCGGTTCCTGGACGGCGCTCACAGCGGGACGGTGCCAGGCGATGATGGCAGCTTTTTCCTTCGCTATCTCGTGAAGGGTCTTGCCCAGGTACTGCGTATGATCCATACCGATGGGAGTGATGACAGCCACATCCTTCGGCACGGCGTTGGTGGCATCCAATCGTCCTCCCATTCCTGTCTCCAATATGATGAAATCCACTTTCCGTTCCGCAAAGTAGAGCATGGCAATCGCCAACGTAAGCTCGAAAAAGGTAGGTTGCGGCTGCCAATCCCGAATGTGCTCACGCACGCGAGTAATGAGTCGCGCTACGTCAGCATCAGCTATCTCTGTTCCGTCAACTCGGATACGCTCGTTGAAACGCACGAGATGGGGAGAGGTAAAGAGTCCCGTGCTGTACCCCGCGGCACGAGCTACCGACTCGGTGAAGGCGCAAACCGATCCTTTGCCATTCGTCCCCGCAACGTGGATAACCCGCGCGCGGGGGCGACTCACCCCGAGTTCTTCCAGCAAACGCGAGATGCCGGAAAGCCCGAGCTTTACCCCGAACATCTGTACGCCATACAGCCAGTCTAAAGCCTCCTTGTATTCCATGATCCTGATCAGTACCGGTACGCGTCACTCTTGTACGGACCTTCCACCGGCACCCCCATGTAGTCAGCCTGCCTTTCAGTGAGAGTTGTGAGGTGCACACCGAGTTTGCCGAGGTGCAAACGCGCCACCTCCTCATCCAACACCTTGGGAAGCACCCGTACTGCAGGCGCCCCGTGCCCGCCGCGTCCCTCCCACAGTGATATCTGAGCGAGCACCTGATTGGTGAAGCTGTTGCTCATCACGAAGGAAGCGTGACCCGTGGCGCATCCGAGGTTCACGAGCCTCCCCTCTGCCAGCAGGAAAATGGAGTGTCCGTCCGGGAAGGTGTAGCAATCCACCTGAGGCTTGATGTTCGTGCGCCGCACTCCGGACGCACCCTGCAGACGCGCCACCTGAATTTCATCGTCGAAGTGTCCGATGTTGCACACGATCGCCTGATCCTTCATCCGCTCCATGTGTTCCAGTGTGATGATGTCGCAGTTGCCTGTCGTGGTTACGTAAATATCGCCGCTGCCCAAGGTGTCCTCCACAGTGAGCACGCGGTAGCCCTCCATCGCTGCCTGTAGCGCACAAATGGGGTCTATCTCCGTAACGATCACCTGCGCGCCGAGTCCTCGCAGAGCCTGGGCACAGCCCTTCCCCACATCGCCGTACCCGCAGATGACCGCCACCTTTCCGGCAACCATCACGTCCGTTGCTCGTTTGATACCGTCCGTCAGGCTCTCACGACAACCGTACAGATTATCAAATTTGCTCTTGGTGACCGAATCGTTCACATTGATTGCGGGGAAGAGCAAACGCCCTTCTTTTTCCATGCGGTAGAGGCGGTGCACTCCCGTGGTCGTCTCTTCAGAGACACCGACCACCTCCGGTATCCAGCGATGAAAAACACCCGGTTGCTCCTCGGCGATGCGTCTCAGCAGGGTCTTGATGATTTCCTCCTCTCGACTCACTGATGGGGAGTGAACCCAACCGTCTCCCTCCTCCATCTCGTAACCGCGGTGCAGCAACAACGTCGCATCTCCTCCGTCATCCACAATCAACTGAGGTCCCAGTCCATCCCTGTGGCTCAAAGCTCGCCAAGTGCACTCCCAATACTCCTCCGGCGTCTCACCCTTCCAAGCAAACACAGGCACCCCCGTCGCCGCTATAGCCGCGGCGGCATGATCCTGCGTGGAAAATATATTGCAGCTCGCCCAGCGCACATCCGCCCCGAGTTCGGTGAGCGTCTCAATGAGCACGGCTGTCTGGATCGTCATGTGCAACGAGCCCGTGATGCGCACCCCCGCCAGCGGTTTCTTTGCCCCGTACTTCTCACGGCATGCCATCAATCCCGGCATCTCATGCTCCGATACACTGATCTCCTTTCGTCCCCAGTCCTTCAATTTGATGTCCGCTACGCGGTAAGGTTCCTGCGTCTTCATACGCCCGGGAGTTTACCGCGTCGACGCCGGAAAGTCAAGGAGCGATGTACGCACACGAGCTCGCACTGTGTGCATCACCTGAGTCCCCATCACTTGTACTTCACGCCGTTCCAGTTGCGCATCAATGGCGGCCTTGTGCATCAACACCCCTTCCCGATCTGCCGCATGCACCATCCCCATGATCTGCGCTCCTCCGAAAACTTCCGTTCCGCTACGCCAGTAACAATGAGTCATACAGACATGTTGAGCGCAAATCCCCCCGGCTCGCTCCTCCATACCCGGCTGAACGCGCCACATGAGCAGCGCCGCCGCGCCCGTGCCCGCCGCTACTCGCACTTCTGCGGCGGTGTGCTCTAAAATGACGGCAAATCGTCCCAAGAGACGTCTTTGTGCGAGGGATTGCGCCACACGGCATAAATCCGCAAGATTCTCTCCCGACATTTCTGCTCGCCGCCTCCACGGAGACACCTCATCTTCCAACTCCTCCACACTGAGCGGCGAGCGCAGAGCGGCAATCACGCGCTGCTCCGTCTCTGTGAGTCGTGCCGGACGGGAGAGTTGCATCACCGGTTCCTTTTCCTCCAGCGTACCGGGAGCCACTCCCGCCCGACGGACATGACCAACCGACAGACGGAACATTCCCACTGCGGGCATGCAGGCAAAAGCCTCCGCACCGATGTGGGACGCCAGCTCACGACAGTGAGCCTGTAAATCATCATCGGCACCCGGCAAGCGCAGGGTCGTCCATAGGCGGTAATCCGCCCCCGGTTCCGAAGGGAACTCCGGTTCCCTCAGCGCAATATGCCCCGTAGCGGGATCATGCTCCGCCAGCCAATCAAAAGCATCCTTCTCCCGGGACGATGCTACCTTCCACGCCACGAGGCACGCAACTCCCTGCACCGAACTCGGCACGGTCTGACGCACGGCTCGCACCACCCCGGCGCGTATCATGGCAATAACCCTCTCCCTCACCTCCGCCTCCGGTATGTCACTGCGCTCGGATAGGGCACGAAAAGGCTGCTCATAAAATCCGTCAAGGCGATCCTCCGCTACGGCCAGCAGACGTAGATTGGTGGGGTCAGCCGGCGAGGAAGAAATCATTGAGGATTGACGATACCGCAGTAGGTGAACAACGTAGGATCCAGCTCCTCCTTCGCATCAGCCGCGACCTGAGCAGCTTGCTCCGGCGTCTCTGTGAGCGCGAACATACACGCTCCGCTCCCACAGAGAAGAGCCGCGGTCACTCCGGACCTCTCAAGGAGCCATTTCTTCATCAGACCCAAGAAAGGGAATTTCTCAAAAACAGGTCTTTCTAGGTCATTACTCATTCTTAATCCCCGCGTTTCCTGGACATCATACGGTATGTCCTTCAGCCGTCTGGAGCCTCCCCATGCTCCGTACGCCCACGCCGTGGATATTCCAAACCGGGGTTTAAGGAGTACAATCGGACTCGTCCACTCCATGAAGGGAACCATGGGACGCACCTTCTCTCCCCGTCCGGTGCATCGACTGATCACCGGGTTTAGGAAAAACGGCACATCGCTCCCGATCGCTGCCGCCATCTCAGCCAGCTCTTCCGGACTGTACTGGGTGCCCAGTATTTCATTGACTGCCACCAACGTTGTAGCCGCATCCGATGAGCCTCCCCCCAATCCCGCTGCATGGGGAATATGTTTTGTGAGTGTGATGCGTTGCTTCGCCTTGCGTCCGTAATGTTTTTCAAACTCCTGGATCGCCCGCACCACCAGATTACTCTCATCCGACGGCACGCCGGGAGCATCGCACAGCAACGTCGTCGTGCGCGAATTATGAAACTCTAATTCATCCGCCAAATCTAACTTGGCCATGATCATGTCGACCTCGTGATATCCATCCTCGCGCTGCCTCTTTACTCGAAGAGACAAATTCACCTTTGCAGGAGCTTTGTACATGCCCCGAGGGTACACGAATTGCATTCCCTAGTCAAGGCATAATCCAGCCCGGAAGAGCCAGGGCAAACACATTTGGAAATGCGTTTGCTATTTACGAATTACGATATGGGGAGTTCGGCGGCTACGCCGCGAATTTGGCGAACGAGAGGGCTTCTTGAGAACCATCATCATGATGACCGCTCGTCGTCATGATTTTTGATACGCATCAACGATGATATTAGTCAATAAGAGTATTCTCTCTACTGATGAACCTCTCTCAAATGCAGTTGCCCTGCCGGGGAGAGCTGCATGATTTGACAGCAAGTTGCGTATGTGCTAGAATGTCGGTAGTACAACTATGTTGCTTTCAATCAGACAGTATGGGGACCCGGTGCTGAGGGAGCCGTGTGCTCCGGTTGAAAAGGTTGACTTGGAATTGAACACACTCGCGGTAAACATGCTTGAAACCATGTACGCTGCGGAGGGAATCGGTCTCGCTGCTCCTCAGGTAGGACTCGGTTTGCAGCTTGTTGCCATCGACATCCCCGATGAAGAAGCCGCTGACGAAGAGGACAAAATTATCACTGTGAATGGAAAACAGCAACCCATGCGCAGCATCATGCCCCTCGTCTTTATCAACCCCGTTCTGAAGCCTTACGGCAAGCAGGAACTCTGCACCGAAGGTTGCCTGAGCGTTCGCGGAGTGCGCTCCCGCGTATCGCGTCCCTGCCGAGTGAAAGCTACTTTGCACAAGCTGGACGGTAAGGTCTTGGAGATCGACTGTGGCGGGCTGCTTGCGCGCTGCTTGCAGCATGAGTGCGACCACTTGTCAGGGCTCCTGTTTACGGACAAGGTGTCCAGTGCGGCGAAGGTAACGCTGGCGAAGCGGCTTAAGAACCTCTTGCACCTGAAGCAAGATTCGCCTTAAAGGCAAGAGAAAAATGCGCGCAGCATGGAGCTGTAAACCGCGAGGCGAGATATCTTGACTCTCTTCCCGGGTTTGGCTCGCCGAATGGCAGCGAGAGTTTGAAGTCCCAGTAAGGCCGGCAACAAACTCGCATACCTCACTCGAAATTGACGCAGGTTGTGCGCGTATCTCACTCCGTCCCTCAAGTAGTTTTCTGCACGGCGCAACCACTCCGCAGGGTCAGAACACAGGTAGCTCCGCCCCCTGCGGGCATCTTCCTCCCGATCTCGCAGGACATTGACGAGTTGCAACCCGCAACCATAGCGAGCGGCGATTTCCTGCATGGCGTCCGTCTGAGCGAGATCACAGAATTTCTCTCCCAAGGCGCTGACGCCCAGCTGGGTCCAGAAACGCCCCACACAACCGGCCACTCTGTAGATGTAGAGACGCGTCTGCTCATCAGAGAGCACGCAGTTATGCTCTTCGAAAAAGGTAAGGTCCCACTGCTGTCCTTTGATGATGGTGGCAAGCACACTGCGCACGAGTTCCGGCTGAGGACCCGGCAACTTTTCGAGTAGTGGCAGCAACTCTCCGAATCCGGAGAGCAGCTCCGCCTCCGCCGGTTTGTCCGCGCCAGCGCAAAATTCTTTTGTCAACGGCTCCCACTCACTCTCCCCCGCAATGGCTGCTCGCATCCTCTCCAAGGCAACAAGTCTCCGATTCAGAGGAATATCTCTTGCATCCGCTGCACTGTCCGTCGCACGAGCAAGGAGGTAGGCCAAACCGACAGCGGACCTCATCTCCGCGGGCAGAGCAGATACCGATAAAAAGAACGAGCGCGAAACGGCGCGTAACAACGTCACCTTCTCCTGCATGAGGAGGATTATACCACCGGGGGAACATGATGGCAAGACATGGAAAAAAGGGTTGCATCAGCGGCGAGGAGCTGGTAGGATGGACGCGCTATGAAAATCGCCGTCATTGGAAAAGGAGGGCGCGAGCAAGCCTTGGTGGAAACCCTGGCAGCATCCCCCGGAAGCCCTCAATTGTTTTCTTTCCCCGGCAGCGATGCCATTCTTCAAACGGCTCAGCCCATCCCGGCTCATGATATGGATGATCTCATCAGCTGGATGATGGCCAACAAAATTGACCTTTGCGTGGCGGGCGAGGAAAGTTACCTCGTGAAGGGCGATGGGCTGGCTAACCGCTGTGCCGCCGCGGGAATTCCCTGTTGGGGACCGCCCAAGGAAAGTGCACAACTGGAAGCTTCCAAAGAATTCGCCAAGAAGTTTTTGAATCGCCATGGCATACCGACCGGACGAGCCGTTGCCGTGCAGGACCGCGAGACCGCTCTTCAAGCCATCGGAGACCGGTATCCCACCGTTTTAAAGTTCGATGGTTTGGCTGCCGGCAAGGGTGTAGCCGTATGCGCGGATGCTGCCCAGGCTGAAGAGTTTTTGGACGAGGTTTTCACCCACAAGCGTTTCGGCGAGGGACGCTTGCTTGTGGAGGAATATCTAACCGGACCCGAGATCTCCATTTTTGCCGCAGTCTGTGATGACAACTACCTCATCCTCTGTCCCGCACGCGACTACAAGCGCCTCAAGGACGGAGACGAGGGGCCCAACACCGGTGGCATGGGAGCTGTGGCTTCTCGCCGTCTGACGGATGGAGACACCCTGCGCTGCATCGAGCAGACCATTGTGGCACCGACGGTGGCGGGGCTGCGGAAGGATCATCTTCCCTACCGCGGCTTCCTCTACTTTGGACTCATGCTCACTCCGGAGGGACCGAAAGTGATTGAGTACAATTGCCGCTTCGGGGATCCGGAATGCGAAGCTGTGATGCCGCTGCTGCACGGAGATCTGGCAGGTTTCTGTATGGCGGGTGCGCGCGGTGAATTCAAGCCGGAGCTTATCTCCTTCCGGGAGGGTTGGAGTGTCTGCTGCATCCTCGCATCTGCCGGCTATCCCTCCTCTTCCCACAGCGGCGATACCATCCACGGACTGGATGTTTGCGCCGCGCGCGTTTTCCACTGCGGCACCAAGCGAGTGGGCGATGAATGGCAAACGGCCGGAGGTCGTGTACTGGCGATCGTTGCCACGGGAGATACCCTGGACGCCGCCCGCAAAGCAGCCCACGCCGAGGCCGCCAAGATAGACTTTGACGGCAGCCAGCGTCGCAGTGACGTAGCCTATCGTAATGTCTGACCCCTTCCTCTTATGAAAAAGAATTCCCATCTATCATCTACTGATTTTCTCTATAAAATCCTCGACACTCCATCCCCTACCGGTATGGAGATACAAGCTCAGAGAATCTGGGCCGACTACGTGGCTCCTTACACCGACTCTCAGGAGTGCGACGCCTATGGATCCACCTGGGCAACCCTGCGCAGCAAGCAAAAAAACGCCCCCACGCTCATGCTCGATGCGCATGCCGATGAAATCGGTTTCTCCATCCGCCACATCACCGATGATGGTTTCGCGTACGTGGAACGCCTCGGCGGCTCGGATGTAGCCATAGCTCGTGGTCGCCGCCTGCGCTTCTTCGGCGCCAAGGGAGAAGTGACCGGTATCATCGGCAACACGGCGATCCACATCCGCGAGGATCAGGACAAGGCGCCCAAGCTCTGGGAGTTGTACGTGGATCTCGGATGCCGAAACAAAGACGAAGTGGAAAAGCTGGGTTTGCGCGTAGGCGACCGCGCCGTTTATTGTGATGGTCCGCTCATGCTCAACGAAGGCGGACGCCTCGTGTGTCGCGCATTGGATGACCGTCTCTGCGGCTACATCATTGCTGAAACGGCTCGAGCCCTCCATGAACGCAAAATTTCTCCCGCCTGGAACATTGTCTTTGCCAACAGTGTGCAGGAGGAAGTAGGCTGCTATGGGGCACAGATGCTCACCTACCGCATCCACCCGGATGCTGCCATCTGCTTGGACGTGACTCATGCCACCGACACCCCCGGTCTTGCTCCCACCCGTTACGGCGAAGTGAAACTGGGCGCAGGTCCCTGCCTCTGCATCGGACCCGCTTGCCACCCCAAGATCAACTCGCGCATCGAGCAAGTCGTCTCCCGAGCTAAGCTCCCGCTCCAACGCGAAACCTCCGGGCGCGCTACGGGAACCAACACAGACTCCATTTTCCGTTCCCGCGAAGGCGTGCCCTCCACCAACCTTTCCCTCCCGCTGCGCTATATGCACAGCCCGGTGGAGACAGCCGATTTGGGTGATGTGATGGCCACGGTGGATGTGTTGGTCGAGTTTATCGCTTCGCTGAAGACATCGGATAACTTCCGCCACACTCTGCGCTGAATTTCGCTATGTTGGAATGGTGGGAAGCCGTGGTGTTGGGCATTGTGGAAGGTCTCACGGAATATCTACCTGTGAGTTCTACCGGTCACCTCATCATTGCCCAATACCTCGTGGGAATCGGAGAGTCGCCCGCTCTCAGCGCCTTTGAGATTTGCATCCAGGGTGGGGCTATCCTCGCCGTTCTTGGACTCTACCGCCGTCGAGTCGCCCAGATGTGGCAAGGGCTGTTGGGAAGAAACGTCTCAGGTTTGCGTCTGCTCATCAATCTCATCATTGCCTTCATTCCCGCGGCGGTCGTGGGTCTGCTCTGTTCGGGGCTCATCAAGAACTACCTGTTTAATGCTCGCGTGGTCATGCTCGCATGGGCCGTGGGCGGCATCGCCATCCTGCTGTACGTGCGCCAGCGTGAAAGGAACGGTCGAAAGAATGAAGGCAACTCCCTAGAGCAACTCTCTCATCAGGGCGCATTTGCCGTCGGTCTCATGCAATGCGTTGCCATGTGCCCCGGTGTGAGCCGCAGTCTCATGACGATGCTCGGTGGTCTCACGGTCGGACTCAGTCTCACCGCCGCCGTGGAATTCAGCTTCCTGCTCGGTCTCATCACCCTCGGTGCAGCCACCGCTCATGATGCCGTCAAATACGGAACTGACATGGTGCAGCAGATCGGCTGGACCTCCATGCTCATCGGCACCTTCGTAGCCTGGGCAAGCTCTATTGTCGCCGTTAAATGGATGGTGGGCTACCTCAATCGCCACAGCCTTTCCATTTTCGGATGGTACCGTCTGTTCGCCGCAGCCGTCATGCTTGTCCTCATCTGCTACGGGCCCTGATAAACCGAGTCACAGACACATTGACGCACGTACCGTCACGCCGGGGGTTTTTCTTCACCGAACGAAAAGAGCCCCTGTGAACATCGGGACGACGAGTCCAAAGTGCAATTTTTCGGTCGGAGTATGAAGCGGGCGTCATACAATTGTTCATATAGATAACCGCGGAGCGCCGCCGGTGTATCACGTGTCGTACAGGACAAACGCACCTATAATCGCCACATCCGTCCCAAGAAAACGCGATCTCAACACGCAGTTATCGGTGGGTGATACAGCATAACCCATTGGTTATGGACAATGGACGATGCGAATTTTAGCGCGCTACGCGCGTTTTAGCGGATCGACAGTAAAACGAAATTTTCGAGGATGAGAGTGCGTTGACAGAAGGAAAGCGTCCGGAGTTACGCCATGCCGAACCCGCCGCTTTGCTGAATCGTCAATGGTTTGCCATCTTGACTCAGCGCCGCCCCATCGGCGCTTGCTTCGGAGTCGCCTCACGACTCCTCATCCCGTTGGGACAAAAGCTATCGCTTTTGGCTAATCGACCTTACAGCCGTCGGTCGCTTTCACCTTTCGGGCAAAAGCTGCGCTTTTGTCCAATCCCCTCCGAGCCCTCGGGAGCTTTGCTGACTTATATTCTCCATCCAGAGGAAACGCATGGGAATGGGTTGAGTGAGCGCAGAGAAGATTTCATCGGGACACGTGTGTATAATCGCACCTGTTCCGAATGGAGTGCTTGCCATCCCCCACTCCTCATGCTACAATGCGCCCATGTCTATGCGCCGTATATGGGTAGTAGTCCTGATGAGTTTCGCTCTCATAGCGTGTTCTCCTCCGCCGCCTAATTACGCAACAACTAAACTCGTGACCGAACGACGTCACACTCTTTACGAGAACCTGCTCAAACTACTTCCCGAGGAGCAACAGACTTCCAAAGCCGCCCGGGATGAGGCCCGATGGCTCGCAGATACAGCCTACAAAGCGGCGGCCGGAATTTCACGGGTCAATGGCTCCAACTTTCCCGGTTGGTTCGGCAACTCCCTTGTCAATTTGAAACGCCAAGACCGCGGTCTCTGCTGGCACTACCAGCACGATATGTACCGTGAACTGCGCCGCCGGCACCTCCAATTTTTCCGCATCGGTTGCTGTGTGCGCGATCAAGGCCACGCCTCTGAACACAACTGCGTGTATATTGCTCAGAAAGATGCAGCCTGGCCGCACGTCTGGGTTCTCGATGCCTGGCGTTGGAACGGTCGTCTCCGAACAACCAACGGTGATGAGCTCGATTTGGACGATTGGTCCGACCTCCCGGATATCGAGCTCTTGCTCTCCCAATTTTATACGGAAGGACACAAATGGCCCATCGAACACTGGTACGTCCTGCGAGATGTCGATGGCAAGTACTCCTTTTTCTACTCAGAAAAAGCCAGAAAAGGCACCCAAGTGCGTCGCATGTATGAAAACATGCACAAAGGCACCATCTCCCATCCCGGTTCCCTCACCAACTATTGAGTGTTAATCTCAACTGAAACGGACAAGGGAAAGAAGCCGTGTCAGTGGCAAAGACATAAGGAATAAGGGGCAAGTGAGCATTGGCTCTGTCCGCTGCAGGGGAAAGTTGCTCGCGGGAGAGTTTCGTCTATTTCTGGGCAAATTGAGCAATACCATTTGCTGTTTCTTTTCCCCCTATCTCGCTAGTTATAGAAACGTATTTTCTTGACAAAACGGGGAGCGTGGTATAGTTTCTCCGCGATGATGAAAGAGGAGATAGCAAACGTGAAGGCCACGGCGCTGAAGGACATAGCCGGAGCCGACAACATGAAAAGACTTGAGGAGGTGCGCGTGTCCACGTTGGGCAAAAAAGGAACCCTCACCAGGGTTCAGCAAGGGATGAGGGATGTGCCGGCATCTGAAAAACCGGCTGTGGGAGCCTTGCTGAATGAAGCGCGCAACACCATTTCCGCCGCCTTGGATGAACGGATGCGTGAGCTCCAGCGTCGTCTGGATGAACAGAGCGTGGCAGGCATTGACCTCACACTGCCCGCGGCTACGCTTCCCGGCGGTGGACTGCACCCCATATCTCTCGTTCGCGAGGAAGCGGTGCGCATTCTTCGTCGTATGGGATTCTGCCTGGCGGACGGACCTGAAATTGAGGATGAATGGCACTGCTTTGACGCGCTCAACACCCCGGAGGATCATCCCGCTCGTAATGAGAAAGATACCTTTTACTTCGACAGTGGGAAGCTCCTTCGCACACAGACCAGCACCGTGCAAGCCCGCGTCATGGAGAGCCAGGCGCCTCCCGTGCGCATCATCTGTCCGGGCTCAGCTTTCCGTCGGGATGCCATTGATGCCACTCATCTCTCCGCCTTCAACCAGATTGAGGGACTTTACGTGGATCGAGAAGTAAGCGTGTGTGACCTGAAAGGCACCTTGGAATACTTTTTGAAGGCGCTCTTCGGCGATGAGACAGCCGTGCGTTTTCGTCCGCACTTTTTCCCATTCACGGAGCCAAGTTTTGAGATCGACGTGCAGCTGCAGGCCGCGGGTCAAGCTCCGCGATGGATTGAGATAGCGGGCTGTGGCATGGTGAATCCCGCCGTTTTTGAAAACATCGACAAGAAAACGGGCAAGCAACTCTATACCGGTTGCACAGGCTTCGCCTTCGGCATCGGTCTGGAACGGCTTGCCATGATCCGCTGGGGCATCCGCGACATCCGCCTCCTTATTGAAAATGATGTCCGTTTCTTGGCTCAATTCCAATAATCTTTTCCTTTTCCCCTTATGAATATCTCGAAAAATTGGCTTGATTCCTACATCGACCTCAGCGACCTCTCTACTCAAGAGATAGCCGATATGCTCACCTTTGCCGGCATTGAGGTGGAAGGTCTGCAGGAGCGTGGGGTCAACACCGACCTTGTCGTCGTCGCTCAAGTGATGCAGAAAACCCCTGTAGAGGGAAGCGACCATCTGAATGTGTGCATGGTTGACGCCGGAGAAGGGAAGTTGCGTCAAATTGTGTGCGGAGCCTCCAACTACAAGGTGGGCGACAAGGTGCCCTGCGCTCTGCCGGGAGCTATTTTGCCCGGCGGCTGGGAGATCAAGGAGGGAAAAATGATGGGGCAAGCCAGCTGCGGCATGCTCTGTTCTGCCTCCGAGCTAGGTATGCCTGATAAAGAGCACGGTCTCTGGATTCTCCCGCAAGACTACGCCATCGGCACACCTGTCCGTCAATTCACACAGACAGACACCCTCTTTGAGCTGGAAATCACGCCGAACCGTCCGGATCTCCTGAGCCACTGGGGCATGGCCCGTGAGCTGGCCGGCATTAGCGGACGCACTCTCAAACAGGATCCCGCCCCGGAAAACGCGGACACCGTCCCTGCCGGCGACGGCATCCGCTTATCCGCCCCCGAGGTCTGCCCGCTCTACACAGCCACTCGCATCTGTGGCGTGAAGATTGCGCCTTCTCCGGAGTGGCTCGCTCAGCGGCTCATTGCGGTCGGTCTACGCCCCATCAACAACGTGGTGGACATCACAAATTACTGCCTCTTTGAGCTGGGGCACCCGCTGCATGCTTTCGACGCAGCCAAGGTGCAAGGACCGCTCAACATACGCTGCGCTCGCGAGGGCGAGCAATTCACGAGTCTCATGGATGAGACCTACTCCCTTTTGCCGGACGACCTCGTCATCTCCGACTCCACGGACAACACCCTCGCTCTTGCGGGCGTCATGGGAGGAAAAGACTCCGGTGTTACAGACGCCACCACGGACATCATCCTTGAGTCCGCTTGGTTTTTGCCTTCATCTGTGCGCCGCACCAGTCGTCGTCTTGGACTTGGTTCTGATTCTTCGTACCGCTTTGAGCGCGGAGCTTCCGCTTGGAATGTGCTGCGTGCGGCGGCTCGAGCTGTACAACTCATTCTTGAATGCTGTGGAGGCAGAGCCGAACCCATCGCTGTAGCGGGTCAGGCCCCCTGTCTCGTCTCTGAACAGAAGGCTGCCAACGCCACCGTGCTGCAACAGGGCTCCCAAGCCAAAGTTTTCTGCGCCCTCCAACACGTCTTCCTCGATTGGAAAGAACTCGATGTCATGACTCGCGGCAGTGTACCCCACATGGAGGCCGCACGCATTCTCAAGAATCTCGGGCTCCGAGAGTCTTCCGCCGGGGAATGGGATTGCCCGCCTTGGCGTCTGGATTTGGTCCGCAGCTGCGACCTCTTGGAGGAGATTGTACGCGTGTACGGCATTTCCAACATCCCTTCCTCGTGCACATCTATCTATGTACCGGAGAGTCGTCAGGATCGTGCCCATGATTTCCGCACAGAACTTTCCCGTCGCCTCGCCGGCGCCGGGCTCTGCGAGGTGCAAACCTTCAAGCTCATCGCCGAGCAAAGCAGTAACCCCTCCGTAGCCGCTTTTCCGTATGCTCTACCCATGAAGCCCCTGCAGGAAGGGGATGTGATCCGTGTCGCTCTTCCTCTCTCGGAAGACCACTCCATCCTGCGTCCCTCCCTCTCCCCGGGACTTCTGGCGGTTGCCGCCCGTAACCTCAACCAAGGAGCGGAGGTTCTGCGCTTCTTCGAATGCGGACGCATCTTCCGCAACACGGGCGGAGGCAAGGGCAAGGATATAGAAGCGGAGGTGCTCGGAATCCTCATCGCCGGCAAGCTGGCTCCAGCCAACTGGGCCCAGCTTAAACAACCTTCCGCCGCGCCAGAGCACCTGCTTGCACTCCTCGAACTCGCGGCTCCCAAAGCTTCGATTTCCCTTTCACCCTGCAAACAGAATCGTGAAGCCGCCGCACTTGCAGCGGATATCCACATCAACGGACAAAATTGTGGCTTCTTCGCCAAAGTGGCTCCGGCTATCTGCCGCACTTTGGGAATCCCGACTGATTGCTACTACGCCGAGCTGGATTTACGCAAATTACAACAAATCGCCACCGCTCCCTTCAAGGTAAAGGATCTTCCGCTCTACCCGGGCTCCGGTCGCGATGCCTCCATTGAAGCTCCGGCGTCTCTGCATCACGCCGACGTTCTCAAAGCCATTGAGAGCGCCAAGCAGAAACTTCTGGTTTCCTGTCATCTCAAAGAGGTTTTCCGCGATTCAAGCGGACAAAAATTATCCGCCGACCGCAAGGCTATGACCTACAGTTTCCTTTATCGCGATTCGGCAAAGACCTTGACGGCGACCGAAGTCGATGCGGCACATTCGTCGGTTCTACAAGCTATCTCCAGAAAGCTTCCTGATACTAAAATGCGCTGATATACAGGAGAGGAAGGCAGCAGAAAAACTCCGACGACTCAGGGCATTTGCTCGGAGATAACGACATACTTTCGACGGGGAGAGGTAGAGTCCAACCTCTGAGAACGACCGGAGCGGTTAGCTGGAAGGCGAGGTATTTCTTGGATAGAATAAGGAGTCGGTGAGAGGGATCCGAAGCAGTCGACGTGCGATGGCACTAGGCAAAAAAAGTATAAGCATTTTTGACCCACTGTGACCAATCGACGAAAATTGCGTTGAGGGGTCAAGCTAACGACCTCGTCTTACCCGCGCCGAGAGAGAGCAAAATCGACGAAGCTGTCCTGCCCCGACGCTGCCGAAGCTTCCAGATCTTTTACAATCTCATGCAAATTCTTCTGCTTTGTCGCCTCGAACTGCATATACGAATCAAAATGGTAGAGCGCCAGCTTCATTACAGTTGTGCAATCTATCATTCTCTCGTCCATGATCCGCTCGATCACCTTCTTCATTTTGTCTGTTGCCCTAAAGCATATCACTTTTGACATTGTATGTATGTGCTTGTTTTTATTTCTTTTGATGTAGAGGAGTCTTTCCTTCGGTAGAATGCGAATTTTCCCCGTAGTCACGGGTTCCTGACCATTCTTTCGACTTTCCTCATGATGCATCATGAAGAAATCTACACCGGTTAGATTAACGGTTTGCTAATCCGTTATACATTTATATTTATTGATATTACTACACTTATGAATTACGTTCTCTCATTTCTCTTCTTTCTCGTTCTGACTGTCTATCATCCCCATTCATTGACTATAAGTTTTCTCGTGATTTTTGTTGAATTGTGATTTTCTTTTCTTGACTACGGCTTAGCAATCCGTTTTATTATTAAAGTTTTCCTACAAATAATGTCGCACAACAAATATCAGAAAAACGAAGATTGGTTCCTCCGTTATCACCTGACGAAGAGGGATGCCGAACGCTTGGGCAGAGAACTGCTGGAGAGATTTGCGGAGGAAAAAGAAGGACTCAGCTTGCTCAATGCCTGCCGGGAAGCCATAGCTCTTGGTTATGAGGCGTACAAGAGGATGCGAGAAAGCGTCACCTTCGAGGAAGCGGTTCGAGTCTCACTCAAGGAACGTGCTGACAGACGAAAACGGACCACCCAGGAATTGCGCGGCATCTGCAAACGCCTCATGAGTGGTGCAAACCCTCTGCGTTCTCAAACCCTACGTGAGTTGGATGCAGACACCTGCCGAACAGCCCTCGCCGAACGTTTCCGTACACCTCGCCAATTCACCAAGGCTCGACGAGTGCTGCATTCTATCTTCTCTTGCGGGATGCGTCACGGTTGGTGCAGCGTCAACCCCGTCCAAGCTATACAGACACCCACCTTGCAAGAAGCTCGTATCAACGCCGTGCCTTGGGACGACCTCGTCTGTCTTTTGCGCACCTCCACTCAGTCGAAGCACCGCGCGTGTATGCCCGCCCTTGGACTTATGCTCTGGGCCGGTATCCGTCCCGCTGAACTGACCCGACTTTCCTGGCAGGATATTGACTGGGAAGAGAACATCATCTCTCTGAAAGCTCAGCACAGCAAGACCGGCGGTAGCCGTCATATCAGTCTCTATCCACCACTACGTTCATGGCTTCTCACCTTCCGCTCTACTCCCCACACTCATGGAGCAATCTGTCCGCCCAACTGGCAGCGCCGTTGGAAAGCCCTGCGCCGCGCTGCCGGTTTTCATCACTGGCAGCAGGACATTCTGCGTCACACCTTCGCCAGCTATCACCTGAAACATCAACACGATCTCGCGCGCTTGCAAGAAGAAATGGGACACCGTTCCCTGCGCCTCTTACGCACCCGCTACTTGAGTATGCAGGGCGTTACCTCTCAACATGCCGCGCTCTTCTGGTCACCAGACCTCCCCTTCCTCACCGACAAGCGGTAACGTCTCTGCAGACAGACACTCCGCCATCACTTCATCGAATTCCCTGCGCTTTACTCTCCAAACGGAGCCGTCCTTGAGACCGCCCCCACGCCCGCGGCACCGGTGTCCACAGCAAACCCGATGGTGGTTGATTCTTTGTTACCTTCAACCGTACTCCGACGGCAACCTGATGTCCTAAAGTCTTATTGCTGCCGAACTCCATGTGAGTCCTGCGCCAAAAGTAACCATGAGCACGATGTCGCCTTTTTTCGCGCGACCGCCGCGTATCGCTTCATCCAGCGCGATCGCACAAGCCGCCCCGGATGTGTTGCCGTACTTTTGCAGATTCACAAACACGCGCTCGGGAGGGATGCCCAGACGCTGCGTAACAGCAGTGATGATGCGCAAATTTGCCTGATGCGGAATGACAAGATCAATGTCCTCCGGCTTAATCCCGGTGCGCTTGATCAAGGAAAGAGCCGAATCCTTCATGTGCGCCACAGCGTGTCGGAATACCTCATTCCCACGCATCGCCAGTGTATACAATTTCTCATGAATATTTTCCTCCGTCGTCGGTATGGCCGACCCTCCCCCGGGCACAAGCAACAAATCCGTCAGTGTCCCGTCCGACCCGATATCTGATGCCAACACGGCGCTGTCGCCCTCCTCTCCGCTGCCGGTTCGCAGCACTGCTGCCCCTGCTCCATCGCCAAAGAGTACGCACGTGGAGCGATCTTCCCAGTTCACAATGTGACTCAACTTCTCGGATGAGATGATGAGCGCCGTCTTAGCCTGTCCGCAGCCGATATACTGCACCGCCGTCTTGAGTGCAAAAAGGAAACTGGAACACGCGGCGGAAATGTCAAATGCCGCCGCGTTCACTGCCCCCAAATTGGCCTGCACGTAGCATGCCGTGGCCGGTGTAAAGGTATCCGGCGTGACAGTTCCCACGATGATGAGATCAATTTCTTCCGGCTTCACTCCCGCCGCCTCCAGAGCCCTGCGAGCCGCGTTGGTTGCCATATCGCTCGTCTTTTCATTCGGAGCTGCTATGCGGCGCTCACGTATACCCGTTCGCTCCACGATCCACTCGTTGGACGTATCCACCATCTTTTCCAGATCGGAATTGGTGAGGCGATGCGCTGGAACATACGACCCCGTCCCTATCAAGGCCACCGGGAGTCTCTTAAATGGTTTCGTCAAATCATTCATAGTTCGCTTCTTCTATCTGGCGGACCTCGAGTGGAGCTCTTCTCCTCTCTCCCTCCCGCTCTGTCATTCTACCACGTCCTCCCCTTCCTGACAAGTCCAGATGCTTCCTCCCCAGGGCAAACGCATTAGAGAGAGGTGCATCGAGAGAGAATGCTCTCATTGATTGATATCATTGTTGATGCATATCAAAAATCATGACAACAAGCGGTCATCATAATGACGACTTTGAAGCCCCCTCCCACGTACGTCGATGATTCAAAAATTTGCGCAACGAGCACATTATCAACAAATCGTAATTCGTAATTCGTAAATCGTAGATGGCAATCGCCTTTTCTAATGCGGTTGCCCTGTACCACCTGCTTTTTTACTTGACAGTAAGTATGAAGAGGAGTATGAATAGCCCCGTTAGACCCCAGCGGAACATTTATGACACAAGAAGAACGGACATTGATATTGTTTAAGCCGGACTGTGTACGTAGGAACCTCTCCGGAGAGATACTGCAAAGACTCCTTGGCGAGGGATTTGTACTGCGAGGTATCAAGATGATGCAGTTGAACGAAAAGATTTTGCGCGAGCATTATGCTCACATCATTGATCTCGTCATCGACGACGAACCGCTCTTCCCAAAACTCTCCGCATTCATGCAGAGCAGCCCCGTCATTGCAATCATATTGGAAGGACCGGGAGTGGTCACACGGGTGCGAAATATCCTCGGACCTACTAATTCTCAGAAAGCGCCCACGGGAACAATCCGCGGTGATTTCGGCACCAACAGTATGCTCAATGTGTGCCACGCCTCAGACTCCCCGGAAAACGCCCTCATTGAAATCGACCGGTTCTTCGGCAAAGAAGAGCAATTCTGATCCCTTGTCGGGAGAGTCCGGAGGACTTCCTCAGAGAGAGATACCAAGCTGCTCGGGCAAGGCTGTGCGTGGACGCGCGGTGAGAATCTCTCCCCCGTGGGGTCCCACTGCGACAGTGTGCTCAAAGTGCGCCGCCCATGATCCATCCGCCGTCACTGCCGTCCATTCATCCGGCAGAACCTTCACCCGGTACGTTCCTAGGGTGATCATCGGTTCAATAGCTAAAATCATTCCACGCTTCAAATGAGGCAATCTGTGATGAGGACGATAATTGGGGACGGAAGGTTCCTCATGTAATTTGCGCCCAACGCCGTGTCCCACATAATCACGGACGATACCAAAGCCGAAGGGCTTCACGTAGTCCTCAACGGCTCCACAGACATCCGCCAAATTGTTTCCCTGTTTTGCCTGTTCAACGCCTCGGTAGAGAGCCTCTTCCGTCACGGCCAAAAGTCGGCGAACGTCCTCTCTCACATTTCCGACAGGCACAGTCAAAGCGTTGTCGCCATACCATCCATCCACCACGGCGCCGACATCAAGACTCACAATGTCGCCATCACGCACAACGCGCGAGTCACCTATTCCATGCACCACCACCTCATTCACAGAGACGCAAAGATGACCGGGGTAACCGCCGTAGCCGAGGAAAGCGTTGCCGCATTTCTCCCGATCAAAGACCTCAGCCGCAAAGGCATCGATCTGCGCGGTTGTGACGCCCGGTTTCACAAAGCTCGCTACCTCCAGCAAGATGCGAGCCGACACCTCCCCTGCCTTCTTCAGTTTGGCTATCTCGCCGGGATTGCGCGTAGGTATGTGGTCACTCATGGCTCTTTTTATGCCATTTTTTAAGCCCTTACTGCAAAGTTTCGGCTCCTCTCAGAAGCGCCATCCCACATCTAAACCGAGGGTGAACTGGAAATGATCCACCGGGGTATAGCCGATGTTACGGGTAATTTTACGCGCATTGTTACCGGTCCATGCCAACTGAATCCACGGCTTAATCCTCGTGCGAGCGTCGCGTCCAAAGGTCCCGGCGTGAGAATAGGGCACAAGCGCTATCTTCAGACGGCAGGCATCCAGCCCCTCCACTCCCGTGCCCCAGTAGCTAAAAGACGGAGCGGCGCCGAACGATATCTCCACATCCTCTCCCATCCGAGAAGACTTGACAACATCCGCAAATCGATAGCCGACCTCGAAATCCATGAAATAGCCCGTGAGTCCGTAAAAGCCAACACCCATCTCGGCATGCCCGAAAAATCCCTTTTGGTAATCGTTGTAGGAGGCAGAGAGTACGATATCCTGTTCCCCGCGGTGTGATGAGTCATCGTGCCATTTGGCCATGTAGCCTTCCAGTCCGCCACGGCGAAAATTGTAGCCAAGTTCCACCGTAAAATTGGGGAGTACTTCCTTCCCTATCGCATAGCCGAGTTGGAACTGCATCACGTCCCCCAACGGGCACGCAGCATCCCATATCACCCCCGCCAATCCGTGCACTCTCTGCTGGATTCCTTTGTTGAACATATTCCGGTTCGCCAGGATATGGGACAAATACAGGCTCGATGTACCATATTGACTTAGATCGTTGGTGACCCCCATCCCGCGCACCTGGTAATCTGATGCATACATAACCAAGTTAATATCAGTGCGGGGCGACGAGGATGCCTGCGATGATGGAGGCGTTACCGCCTCCATCGCATCGTAGCCGCCGGCGCCACTGTTGTCCCCCAGAAAATCGGCTGGTAATCCTGAGGAACCGCTCTGATAACTCACATCATCGTAGGTTATATCCCCCTCCGGGATGGTCGGCGGAGTCTCCACAGCCGCCGCAATCCCCACACCCATGCAAAAGAAAGCTTTCTTCATCATACTTGCACCAGTATATACCTACTCTCTCCCCATTGCAAGCCTATACCACCATAGAAAGCCATATTTTGCAAATATCACCGCAACTTCTTGTGGTAGTCGACGATTGGTGTCCCCGTCCGGGTACATCGAAATTTGTTTATTTTTCCTTGGTAATGTCGCAAATTTCACTTGTCTCCCGTCTAACTATGTGTATCATATTTGCGCAGCGGGGCTCTGCTCCGTGCGGGCGAGAGGAGTCGAGTGTACACCTTGACGCGCACATTTCCCCGCTCACAAAAACGTCAAACAGGAGTACGCGGAAAGGTCAGGTATCATGTAAAGGAGCCGCCCGCGTGCCTCACATCAAGCCACAACATTATGTCAGAACACCATACACAGGGTCGGCAGGGACAAGGCGCTCGCCGACGTCGTCATTACCATTCCAATCGCAATTACCGCCATCGTATGCCGCGACCGAAAGAGACCAAGACTTCTTTGTTCAAGCGCGTCCTGTCATTCTTCGGCATTGGAGGGAAGAGCAAGACAGACAAGGAAGATAGTAAAAAAAATCTCTCCGGAGGGACCAAGAGCAACCAGACTCAAAAGGTTCGCGTAGCGCAGCCCCGCTCTTCCAGAGGAGGCAATCCGGCAGCAGCTGCCAGACCTCGCCGCAAGCCCGTTTCCGTACCGCCCACCGATCAAGCTCGTCTCTATGTTGGAAATCTCTCGTTTGAGACCACAGAGGCCGAACTGGAGGACCTCTTCAAGGGCTTTGGTCACGTGCGCAGCGTCGAAATAATCTACAACTCCCGTACCTACCGCAGCAAAGGATACGCCTTTGTGGAAATGGAGCAGCTCGGTGATGCCGTGCGTGCGGCGGAGCAACTGCACGGTCAACCCTTCATGGGGCGTGAGCTCCGTGTGAGTGCGGCCAACGAGAAGGTTGACTACCACGACGATGACGAGAGTAAGACCTTCCGCTCCCCAACCAATCCCCATTCGGAGACGCCGACTGCCTCTCAACCTGAAGAAGACGGCGAAGAAACTCTCACATTCGGAGAAGAGGTGGTTGTGCCTCTCGGTCAAGCTACCGAGTCCACGGATTCCGCCGAATCTCACGAGTAAGTCGTCGTATTCCGTACGTCAGGGAGAGACACAACATCACCTCTCCACTCTATTTTTCAACGGCTCCTGGCAGCATCTCCCTTATCTCCATGAGCATCTCTTCCCAGTTGGATGAAATACGCCGACGCATCTCCGACGCTGAAAAGCGCTCCGGGAGGACGCCCGGAAGTGTGCGATTGCTGGCGGTGAGCAAGACGTTCCCTGCCTCCGATGTGGTACAGGCATACGAAGCAGGACAACGCTTCTTTGGCGAAAATCGTCTCCAAGAAGCCTTAGAAAAAATTCCCCTTCTGCCGCCGGACTGCAGATGGCATCTCATCGGCCCCCTGCAACGCAACAAGATCCGCAAAGCTTTAGAGGCAGGCATTGACCTCATCCAAGCTGTAGATAGTCTGCGCACGGCTGAAGCTATCTCTCGAATCGCGGGCGAACTCCACCAATCTGCCGCCATTCTTCTGGAAGTCAATGTTGACGCGGAAGAGAGCAAACACGGTTTTTCCCCTCAAGAGCTGCGCAACCAATGGGAAAGCCTCGTTGCTCTTCCCCACCTCAAAATTTCCGGGCTCATGTGCATTCCCGCCCCTGTGGAAGACCCTCAGCAGGCCCGTCGCTCCTTCGCAACTCTCAGGGAACTCGCCCTTGAGCTACGAAAGCGCGGTCCATTTCCCTTGGATACTCTCTCCATGGGGATGAGCCATGACTTTGAGGTAGCCATTGAAGAGGGATCCACTCTCGTGCGCATCGGTTCGGCTATCTTCGGTTCCAGACCCTCTCCTCATGCCGAGCCGGAGACGCCCACCGGACAGAACGACCACCATGGACGAGGACTTTAATGAATTCAACAGCTGGGACTGCGGCGGCGCAGCCTGTATGCTGGCTGCTGTCCCGGCGGTGTTCTATTTTGTGTTTGGCGGACATGATTACGTGGGAGCAGCCATGCTGGCAGGCGGGGCACTCGGCGTCGGTCTTTTCGTGTTCATTGTAGCGCACCTCGCGGGCAGTCGCATCGTGGGACGACTTCTCCAAATCATCGGCATCCTTCTCTGCATCGCCTACTGGGCATACGCTATCCACGTATGGAGCGAGAATGACAAATTCTCCCCACCCTCTCCTCCATCTGCCCCGGCAGCAAACTGAGGCGATCGTTTCCTCCACCCATCCCTCGCGCGCACGAACCAACGCGCCTCTTCTGTCAATCTATCTCGACGTGTAGCAGAGGAACTTCAAGAGGTTTGTGCTTGTCACTCCCTCCCGACTCCGAAGGAAGAATACATTCCTTCACTGCGTCCTCCTGAGTCGGTGGATGGAACGTCGCCGCAAAACATCATTCGCCGCACCCACTGACTTGCGGTCCAAGTATATCTCATAAGGCGGATGATTGATCGATATTTTGGTGATGCCATCAGGTGTCGGTTCATCCAACAACTCAGCCAACTGGGCAAAACTCTGCACCGCTTTGTCGTTCACTTTTTCCACCACGCAAAATCCTAATGAATCATAGCCAAGCGTAGCGGGGGTGGGGATGACGAGCGTAAGCGCCACCACTTCGCGGCGTCCCTCCTTGATAATCTCCTTCACCTTTTCTTTCACCTTAAGGAAGGGGAGCGGCAGTCCTCCGTTCCCTTCGCCGCGCAATTCGTCCAAATAGTTTTCCGTGAGAGGTTGGAACAGGAGACCACCCCACATGATGTAGCGCGGAGCTTTATTGGTCCGCTCCTCAGGTATCGGTGATTTCTCCATATTGTCGCGATTCAGATCCACCGTAATTTCCTGATATTCCCCATTTCGGCTGATTCCCATCCGCAACTTCTCCCCAAGCGGCTTCAGACTGCGTATCACACCGGGAACCTCCAATAGTCCATATATCGGGTGCTGGCAGCGTCCATGGTTGTCTAAAGGCATCCCCTCCACAGATACCAACACATCCCCATCACGTATCCCGGCAGCCTCTGCCGCACTCAGCGGCGCCACCTTGCTCACATACAACCCTCCCTGCCGCGGCTCCAGTTTCAGGTAGCGATTGAACACGGGATCGTCTAAATCTGCGAAAGCAAGTCCCAGAGAGGGGATTCCGGCGTGCTCTGCATCTTCCACGAGAAAGCGGCGAATGAGTTCAGCGTTGATGCACATTACAGCCTGATCCTCGCGGTTACAATCCATCACAAGTCCCACCAGCTTGTCCCCATGGAGGAGAGGAAGTCCGGCATCGACATCTTTCGGCAGAGGTGTCCCTGAACGCATCGTGTAGATCGGCACCAAGGAGCTTTCTGCGCTTTCCACCTTCATGGGAGTGGCAAACGGGATGAGGCCATCGGTTAAAGAACGCAGCATGGCAACGGAACCTAAGCGCATCGGCTCTCCTATTTCAAGAGCAGGCAGCGAGTTGAAGATATCGGCATCTTTTTCATGCTGCACAGTGAGCAGCGCTAAGTTGAGATCCTCATCAAACTTCACCACTTTGGCCGGCACCGTACGCGACTGATCCGGCAAACTAAGTTCCACATAAATGGTATCCTGAGCCACCTCCCCTACCGTGAGCACCTGCCCATTCCCGATGTACACCCCACTGCACACCTCGGTCTCCGTATCTTGCTTCTCCCACGGACGAATGTAATTGTACGCCTGTCGGGTGCTTCTCACATTCAACAGACCCACTTTAACATGCTCGGCTTTCTCAAGCTCGGTGGTGCCTCCTTTGACAGAAGAGGGAGCTTCGTCAGAGACTTGACGATCGGATGCCGTCGTTTCTTCCGTCTGCTGAGTCTTCTGTCGCTCTTCCAAGGCGGTTCGCGGCGTCGGTTTACATGAGCAAACCGCGAAAGCCGCCACAACCGGCAGAAGAATGAAATGAATCTTGTCGTTCTGAAACATAACGGGGATGGTGTTCGCGTAGGGTTATTTGAGGCGGGCGGGTTCCGGAATGTTGTAGCCCGCCACGATACGAGCATGAGCCGCCTTCAGCGCCGCAGTTTCCACCACAAAGGGACGAGCGGCATCCTTGAGTTCGATGACAACATACTCGGGTCTCTGTTCTTCATCCTTGGGATAGAGCAGGCTGTATAGATGGCTCAATCCCTTCACTTCCTGCCCGTTTACTTTTTTCACGATGCGTGACCCATAATGTGAAAATCGCGCATTGACCTCGTCCGGTAACACCTCTGTGAGCATCACGATGTCCTCCTTTTTCATCGAACCTCCTCCGCGGATGAAATCTTCCATCTCCGTGACGAGTCCGGCGGCGTTGAGGTGATTGGCCGCGATGACATTGCGTTGGAGGGGCTGGAAGATGAGACCTGCAAAATGCACGTAGCGCGGAAGTCGATCGTACTCAGTGGCGGTGATATCCAACGCAGGAAACGGCTGGAGTTCCACCTGCACCTCCTTGCGTTCACCTCCGCGCAGGATCGAAAAGGTGAGCACATCGCCCCGGAAAGAACGTTCCGCTATCTCTTCCAATTTGACTCGCTCCCCGTCCAGTTCGATCATAGCAGACCCATCCACAGCATGACCGTTCACGGCCAACACGACATCTCCGACCTTCAGTTTGCCGTCGCAACTGCTGCCGCGGACTATGTCCCCGACAAGCGCCCCCAGACCATCTTCCTTCAGTCCAAGGCGGCGGCGCATGGCCGGATTTTCGGTCGAATAAAAACTAGCTCCTATCTCCACGTAGCGGTCATAGCGTCCATCTTTGACGTCCTGCAAAAAACGATTGATCACCGGCAGAGGTATCATGTACCCCGTGGAATTGGCCATGCGCAATCCCTGAAAGGCAACTCCGACCACCTTGTCCCCCTGCAGCACGGGACCACCGCTGTTGCCGGGATTGATCGCGGCATCTATCTGCACAATGAGGTGCGAATCATTTTGCGAATGTGCATACGGGATGGTATCTATACGGGAAACAATGCCGCGCGTCACGGAAAGACGATTCCCTCCGATGGGGTAACCGATTGCACGCACCTCGTCTTCCAGCCGTGGCATGTGATCGCTGAACTGAAGGTAGGGCACATCCTTGAAAGCACTCTTATCCTCGACCTCCACGAGAGCCAAATCCGCATCATGTGCCACGTACTTCACGCGTGCCGGTATTTTCTGCGCGCCGGTGTACGGGGATACGTAGAGTCTCTCGGCATTCGCCACCACGTGCGCATTGGTCATGAATACTCCCGGCTCTACCATAAATCCCGTCCCGTTTCCCTGTCCGAATCTTCCCGCTCTCCACGGTATCTCATAATCCGGCATCCGATTCGCCACCTCTATCTTCACAATGCCACGGTACGCATCCGTCACGTCCTTCTTCACCTGCTCGGTCGAAGCTTCTTCCTCCTCGACTACCATCTCCGGCTCGACCGTCGGTTGTGCCGCCTCCTCATTCGTGTGGTCCACAGAAGCGTCCTCCTCCGTGCTCTCCTTCTGGGTCGCTGGTTCGTCTTTTTCTTTCTCCTCGGCAGGTTGTTCGTCTTTCGCCTCCTCTGTTCCCTCAGGTTCCGCAGGGGAAACTTCCGCCTCCTGCTGTTCCGGAGTACTGACTTGTTGGGGTACAGTGACACCCCCCCCCTCCGCCAGCGCACAAGAGGCTCCTGCGACAGCCGTTATAATAAACAATTGTAACTTCACACCCTCATTGTCAACCTAGCCTCTTATCAAGTCAAGTCCAAATCCATGCATATCAAGGGAACGCATCCTGCTCAGACTATTCCGGCTCGTATGAGCATGGCCGCCGGATCAGGGTCCCGTCCCATAAAGTCTCGGAAGAGCTTTGCGGGAGGTTCGCTGTTGCCGCGAGAAAGGATGAAGCGGCGAAATTCCCGCCCCGTCTTCTTGTTGAAAATTCCCTCCCGCTTAAAACGAGTGAAAGCATCCGCCTCCAACATCTCCGCCCATTTGTACGAGTAATAACCGGCCTCGTATCCTCCGTCGAATATATGGGTGAAGGCACGCAGCATCGTCCTCCCCGTCCGTACACCCGGCACCCGGTAATCGCGCAGGATTTCGGCATCAACCTCCTCAATGTCGCGCTCCCGTACGTTCTCCGTGTGCACGTGCAACTCGAGGTCGAGCTTACCGAAGCTGAGCTGACGCATGAAAGCAGTAGCGCTCCCGTCATTGCGCGCTGCGAGCATCTTTTCCAGGATGTCCTTCGGAAGTGGGGCTCCTGTCTGCCAATGCCTCGTGATGCGATCCAGCACCTCCTTCTCCCACGCCCAATTCTCATTGATCTGACTCGGCAACTCCACAAAGTCCCACGCCACATTGCAACCGGCTAAGCCACGCACTACCACCTCGCTGAGCGATTGGTGCAGCAGGTGCCCAAACTCGTGGAAGATGGTCAGCACTTCCTCGTGGTTCAGCAGACTCGGTTTCTCTCCCGCAGGTCTCGCCAGGTTGCCGCACATGAGAGCCAAATGCGGTCGCCGAGGCTCACTCCCATGCCCGGGGCACCCGCACGTGAGGCACTCCATCCACGCCCCGGCTCGCTTGTTCTCTCGCGGGTACCAATCCGCATAAAAGGCAGCCAGTTGTTCATCGCTTTCTCCATCGCGTATTTCGAAGTAAAGCACCTCCGGATACCACACCTCCACCTTTCCCTCTTGCACTGCCTCCCCTGACTTGCGGCAATACGTTTCCCGCTGTGTGATGCGGATACCATAGAGTTCCTCATAGATGGAGAACATACTGCGCAGCACGTGATCCATCGGAAAATAAGGACGCACTTCCTCCGAATTAAAATCATATTTCTCCTGCCGACGCCTCTCCGCCCAATACCCCACATTCCACGGTTCAAGAACCTCAATTTTGCGTCCTTCCTTCCTCTCCGCGTAACGCCGTATCTCGTCCTGTTCACGCAGGAAAGCTCCCTCCACCCGGTCATGCAGGTCATCAATAAAATCCAACGCATGCCGTCCACTGCCAACCATACGACGCGCCGTCGTGTAATCTGCATAATTGGCAAATCCCAACAACTTTGCCTTTTCATCGCGCAGCGTCAGTATCTCATGGATCAGTTCCTGCGTGTCGTATTTCCCCGCTCCGCGCGTCTGCAGTCCCTCCCACACTCGTTTGCGCAGCTCTTCGTTGTGTGCGTAGGTTAGAACCGGGCGGCATGAAGTAAACTGCAAACTGAAGCGCCACGCAGGCTTTTCCTCGCTGCCGTATCCATGCTCCGTGGCATCTTGCCTCGCCGCCGCAAGCGCGGATTCCGGCAACCCTTGCACCTCCTGTTCATCCTCGGTAACGTACTCCCAGGCATTCGTCGAATCCAGCACACGCTCACCGAACTCACGGCTACACTGCGCCAGCCGCTTTGCCACGGCGCTCAGTCTCTCTTTGCTTGCCTCATCCAATCCTGCTCCATTCTCCTCAAACAATGCCATCGTCTCCTCCACATACCTCTTCCGCTCCGTCGAAAGCTCCTGCACCCACTCCCGACCGGAGGCTTCCTTCAGCACAGAGTACAGCCTTTCATTGAGCGGCAGTTGCACGCCGAACTCCACCACCTGCGGCATCAACTCACTCACCACATCCCGGATCTCCTCACTATCCGCTACACTGCTCAGATGCAGCAACCGTTGCCATCCCCTCGACAACGCCGCGTCACATTCATCCAGCGCGCCAAATGTATTCTCATAACTCGGCTCTCTCACCTCGCATATCCTTTCCACCGCCCTCTGCGCTTCACCTATCGCCTCAGGTATCTCCTCCCGAGCCCTTTCCGGCGTCAATTCCGACCACTTCACTTCCTGCGTCTCCTCCGTAAAAACACGCTCTCTCTTCATGCTCCCCATTCTATCACTCCTGTCAAGCAACCCCGGGTGCCCTGTCGGTCACCCCAGGGCAAACGCATTTGAGAGAAGTGCATCAACAGTGAGAATGCTCTTATTGATTGATATCACCGTTGATGCCTATCAAAAATCATGACAACAAGCGTTCATCATGATGACGGAGCTCAAGAAGCCTTCTCGTTTGCCAAATTCGCGGCGTAGCCGCCGAACTCCCATATCGTAAATCGTAATTCGTATATCGTAAATGGCAAACGCATTTTCTAATGCGGTTGCCCTGGGTTGCTTGACAGGGCAGGGAGACTGTGGTACATAGGGAAAGTGAGACGCAAGGCGTTTTGATTATGTATTACTATCTGGACGACAGCAGGAAACCGCAAGGTCCGTTTTCCAAAGAACAACTCGTGCGCATGGTCGAGAGCGGAGAACTCCTTCCCAGCACCCTTATCGCCAAGAGGGGCTCTGAAGAGTGGTTACCCATCAGCAAGGTGATCTCAGAGTGCGGAGAACTGCCTCCTGTACCGGAGGAAAAGGAAGCACCGAAGGAAGCAGCGGGGGCGTGCCCCTACTGTTCGGCAGAAGTGTATTTGCGCAACGATGGGAGTTTGCCGATACGTTGTGCTAAGTGCAACCGCTCGCTGAGACCGAGCGACGGAAGTATTATCGCGACGCTGGCTCACAGTTGGACCCATGTTTTTACTCTGAAAGGGCGCGCCACTCGGCAGGAATTTTGGTTGTTTGTTCTATCATGCTTTGTGGCAACAGCGGTCATTGGATCGCTGTTTGGAGAACCCGTAGAGGAAATCCCCCTGATTTTCTACCTACTTGGCTTGTCCCTGTGCGTGCGGCGTCTGCACGACACCGGTAGCAGCGGCTACCCTATTCTCTGGATGCTGATAACTTGTATTCTCTCCATCGTATTCGGCACGCTCGGAGCAGCCTCCATCATTTTAACGATCATCGAAGGATTCAAGGAAGCCAGCCCCGCTCAGAATATGCCCGCGCTTCTCGGCGCGACAACTTTCGGATGGACAGTGATCGTCTCCTGCATCCTGCTTCTTGTGTCCACGATCCTTTACCTGTATGTGTTGATACGCGCCGGGTTTATCGATTCAGAAAGGGGGCCGAATCGGTACGGGCCTTCCGCAAAATACCCACTCCCTGACAAGGCAAAACAAGAAGCTGCGGGAACAGGAGAGAAGCTGCATCGTGATGGCGAGTGATCCCATTTTCATCCTCGGGGCAACCGGCAGCGGCAAAAGCGCGTTGGCTGTTGAGCTTGCCGAGCGCCTGAGCAATGCTGAAATCATCAGTGCCGACGCCTACCAGGTTTACCGCTCCATGCCCCTGCTCACTGCCGCGCCGGAACCAGACTTATTGCGGCGGGTCCCGCACCATCTTATCGGTTTCATGGACGTATCTGAAAATAATGATGCGGCCAAGCACGCCCGTCGCGCGTTGGAAATCATCCGGCAAATCCACGAGCGCGGACATCGGGTTATCATCACCGGCGGCTCCGGTCTCTACGTCAAATTCCTCTCACATGGCATCTCCCCCGCCCCGCCGAGTGATCCGCAATTACGCCGCGAGCTCGAGAATATGCCTCTTGCCGAAGCTGTTCGTCGTTTGCAGGGGCTGGATCCCGAAGGAGCCTCCCGCACAAACCTGCAAAATCCCCGCTACGTGAGACGCAACCTCGAAGTTGTGCTCGTCGGCGGTAAGCCCCTCTCCTACTGGCAGCGAAATTGGAACCACCCTCCCCTCGGTCCCGGCTTCCTCCTCGCCCGCGATACCTCCGAGCTGGATTCCCGCATTGCCCGGCGCACCCATGACATGATACTCGCCGGTGTGATCGACGAGGTACGCGCCCTCCCGGCAGAAATCTCCCACACGGCTCAACAAACTCTGGGTCTCTCCCTCGTGCGCTCTTTCCTCGCAAGCGAGATATCCCTCCCCGAACTCGAAACCTTCCTCGCCCTCGCCACACGCCGCTACGCCAAACGGCAACGCACGTGGCTGCGCCGAGAAACATGGCTCTCCCCCATCCCCGCCGCTGACCCAACAGCTCTCTCCTCCATCCTCAGGTCTCTCAACGCGAATACGGAACACAAACGCTCTTGACCGCGACCCCTCTTCCGGCTCATCCGTTGACTTCGATTCCTGCCGAAATAAATTCGCCCGCAACTTCCATCAAACGCTGCGATGCTGACGGCAGAGAGTGGAATAATAGACGTCGAGGATTATTGCATTTATCTACAAGATATTTAATATTGCAACAACTTCACCGCATATTATGGGCTTTATAAAAACATTTAAGCTTTTTATTTGCTATTTCGTCCATCTGTAAGCAAGCGAGAATTGCTTTGTTGCAACACGCGCAGTTGAGAGCGCGCCATATCGTTGAGGCATTGCAAACGCTCTGTTTGTGATCTGCCTTGCTCAATTAAAATGGCGTTATAGCTTTCCATATTGGCAATCACGAGCAGCTGCTCGATAGTGGCGTAATCCCGAATATTACCTTTGAGTGTTGGATTTTCTTTGCGCCACTGGGCGGCAGTCTTTCCGAACAGGGCAACGTTCAAGAGATCGGCTTCATCGGCATAAACGTATTTGAGTTGTTCGTCCGTAAGCGTCGGGACGATATTCTCCTTGATTGCGTCGGTGTGTATGCGGTAGTTTACCTTTGCAAGTTCACGCTTTGCCGACCATTCAAGCGCTTGTTGCTCTCGCGCTTTGAGCCGCTGAAACTCCGTGACTAAATACAACTTAAATTCCGGACTTAACCAACTTGCAAACTCAAAGGCTATATCTCGATGCGCGAACGTTCCTCCATTGTTCCCCGACTTGGAAACAATACCGACCGCGTTGGTGGCTTCTATCCATTTTTGCGGAGAGAGATAAAAACTGTGTCTGCCTGCCGCGTTCTCAAAGGTCTCGAATTCGTGCCCTTTGAAATCTGGGTTATGTAACGTCTTCCACAGCCCAAGATAAGATATGACGTCTTTGTTGCGCATCCATGCGGCAATTGGAACTTTCGGTTCGGCCGGATTGGCATAGCGCGCCAAACGACAACGCACGTGGCTGCGCCGAGAATCATGGTTGTCTTCCCATCCCCGCCGCTGACCCAGCAGCTCTCTCCACCATTCTCAGGTCTCTCAATGGCAACTTTTGAGAAAATGCGTCCGTCTCTTTCCAACGGGTGGAACATGAAAAAGGGCTCGAAAAAGCCGCCCGCAGGATTTCTCCCACGGGCGACTAAAATGAAACCAGGGGAATACCATTACCCCCATGATGAGAATATACAACAGCTCCCGAGCTGTGTCAACTCCGATAAAAAGCCGCCTGCCGGAGGTCCAGCTCCAGCGGGCATTAGAAAGGAGGTGTCCTTTCGAAAGTGAAGCATAAAGCTCCCTCCGACAGGTCTCATTCTATCAAACGAAGAAGGGGAGTCAATCTGATTTCTTTACCCTTCCTGCGTTTCCCTTATTTCCCCTGCTCCGTGAGTTTTTGGTACAGCGTGAACAGGTGAGTCACGCGGTCGGAATCATCAGCGAACTTCCTCCCGTAGGCGGCATCAACGGCAGAATCCAAATCTCGATGGGCTTTGCGCAACTCCGGAGGCATGAGCAGTGGGTCGTAAAGGTCCGCTAATGTACTTTCGGGGTACAAAACTCGGGCATCCAACACGGCTTGCGCGCAAGACTCTATCCTTTCGCGCTGCTCGGTTGTCGGTTCCGGCCAGGAGAAGTTGTTGTAAACGATGTTTGCGGAGTACCGATAGTCGCTCTTAAGTCTCCCCGCGACCGTCCGCATCCATGCCATGTGAATGGCGGAGGAAAGGACGCCGAAGTGGTAAAGTGTGGCATCGGGAACGATCTTGAGGAGATTGCTACATATCGTTGTTTCATTCAGAAAAGCCATTGGAATGTACTGACGATTCTCGGACGAAACTTCCGGAATGGCGACATAACGAACAGGATTATTCGTTTCACGGAAGAGGGTCGGAGCATCAGCCAACTTACGGCGTCCAGGGTCAGTCGCGTTTAATCGGTCTTGTCTGCATGCTTCTACTCGTTCCATGACGGCGGGCATTGTGCGAAGTTCTGCGGGGCTGGCGCCAGCAAGCCATAAGCACCACCGTTTTTTTCCATTAATCAATTCATCCGCCCCCATGAAGGATTTGATGAACTTTGCGGCTCGTGGTTCTCGCGCCATGAAAGCATCGTACTCGTCTGCCTCAATAATGAGGTGCCCTCCGTCAGCCGGGCGATTTCCCGTACTCATTTTCGGTACGTCGCAGAGTGGCAAGGTACGGCTTTCGATAAACAGGTAAGCTGCATCCAGAAGATAGCTGTTAATCTGATGCGCCATGTGGGCGAGCCCCTCTTCATCAAAAATGGTGCATCCTCTTGCCTTTCCTGCGCTAAAACCTATGATAACGCAGTGTACCGCTGCCGTGTCTCTTACTTCATTTGCCCACTTGAACGTGCGATAGGCGATGTCGATGTGAACGCCGTACTCACTCGTAAGATGCTTCCAAAGGTTAGCGGCTTGTTCGCCCTGAGTGATGGAGTTGGTGGAGACAAAAGCGGCGCGCGTGTTGGAATCATGCTGCAAGATTTGAGCCGCCTTATCAAACCATGCGCAGACAAAATCCAGCTTACCCCATGCGCGCGCTTTGCCAAGAAGCTGCTGCATATTGGCTTTCTGTTCCTTCGTTTGAAGGGAGTAGCCTATGAACGGCGGATTGCCGATGATGTAGTCCACGTGGCGGTTGGGGATGTTATCCGTCCAGTCCATTTCCAGTGCGTTGCCTTCGCGGATATTTTCGTAACTTTGCAGCGGGAGAAAGTCTGCTAATTGTTGGTCGGTGAACTCTTGCGTTTCTCTCCACATTTGAGCGTCGGCTATCCAGAGGGCGGCCTTGGCAACCGATACGGCGAAGTCGTTAATCTCAATCCCGTAGAATTGCTGTATGGACACTTTGACGCGGGAGAAGTCGCCGCCGAAAGTGGCTTGCCCGTTGGAAAGATAGCGAACGGCTTCATTCTCCAGCCGGCGAAGGGAGATGAATGTTTCGGTGAGGAAGTTGCCGGAGCCGCAGGCAGGGTCGAGGAAAGTGAGCGAAGCGAGCTTGTCGCGGAAGGCTTCCAGCTTGCGGACGAGGGAGGCTCCCCTATTTTCTTCCCTGATGCTGTGCAGTTCCGCCGTGAGGGTGTTCAGGAAGAGAGGGTCGATCACCTTGTGGATATTCTCCACGCTGGTATAGTGCATGCCACCGCTGCGGCGCGTGGCGGGGTTAAGCGTGCTTTCGAAGAGACCGCCGAAGATCGTGGGCGAGATACCGCGCCAATCAAAGTGCGCCGCGTCTCTGATGAGATTGCAAAGAGCTTCATCCAACGGAGGGATAAAATCCGCGTCACTCTCTGCGAAAAGTCCACCATTCACGAAGGGGAAGGCTCGCAGTTCTTCATCGAAGGGATCGCGCTGCTGCGGCTGCATATTGAGCGCACGGAAGAGCTTCATGATACGCTCGCGCACAGCGGAGGGTTTCACCACTGCGGACATGTAATCCGGAGCGTTATAGGGCTAATTCCTGCTCCGTATTATGGACTACACCAACTTTTCAGTGACCTCCTTTGGGTTGGTTGATCCGCCCGACGGAGCTGGCTCTCCGTCGGGTTCTTTTTGCCTGGAAGGTTGATATAATATTGCTTCGGTTGTGTATTTTCACCGTGGGGAGGCAGCATCCTTGTAAATCACTAGTATACCTCCTGCGGTAGAAATCTTGCAGGCTGTTTTTAGCGAGAGTGTTTCTTCTTTCTTTTTGCAGACGATTGTGTTATGTTCTCCGGTGTATGGATGCAACTACCAGTCAGGCAACAGATGCGGCGAAAAAGAAGGGTACCGTGAAGGCTTTTTCAGAGAAATGGAGGGAGGCAACCGGAGGTGAGAAACAAGAGGCACAGAGTTTCTGGAGAGATTTGTTGCAAGAGGTGCTTGGCGTGCGCGGCTATGATATCAGTCGTACCGTTTTCTTTGAAAAGCCTGTACAAGTGGGAGACTCCATACGCTACATTGATGCTTACCTGCCTGACACTCGTGTGCTCATTGAGCAAAAAGGACGCAAAGTGGACTTAAATGCGCCGCAAATGCAGTCCGGCGGGGATATGCTGACGCCCTACGAGCAAGCTAAACGTTACTCGGACAATCTGCCCGTGGATCAACACGCACGCTGGATCGTGACCTGCAACTTCAGCGAGATCCACATTCACGATATGAATGCTCCGCAGCCCGCTGTGGCAGCGAGCTGCATCACGTTGGAAGAACTGCCCGATCAGTGGCACCGACTGCTTTTCCTTGTGGACGCCGCCAACGCACGCATTGAGAAAGAGCGCGAAATGTCGATGAAAGCAGGCGTCCTCGTCTCTGAAATCTACAACGCTCTCATGGAGAAAGCCGGGAGAGTGACGGATGCAGTAGTCTTGCAGCAACTCAATCGTTTCTGTGTGCGGCTCGTGTTTTGTCTCTATGCAGAGGATGCAGGTCTGTTTGACAAGGACCAATTTCTGGATTACATATCCGCTGTTTAGCATCCACTCATTGAAACGGAGTATATAAACCGCACAAAAAAACAACGGTGACCATGGGCATCCTATGGTGCTCAAAGGGCGTTAGAAGGCCTGTGTGACCTTAAAATAATGGGTCAACCAAAAAAGTACGGAGAGAGAGGGATTCGAACCCTCGGTGACACCTCTGCCACGCTCGATTTCGAGTCGAGTGCCTTAGACCAACTCAGCCATCTCTCCTTAGCGCCCCATGCAAACGGGAGCCGCATTATGCCTTTGCGGTTCATAAATGTCAAGCCAAGAATCAAAGCTGCACGGGGAATAGAAGATAGAGCGCCGACATTTTATTTGACTTCACATGCGGGGAGTGACGTGCTACAATGCGGTCATGTCAAAGAAACCTGTCGTTTTGATTATACGTGACGGCTGGGGACGCAATCCGCAGGGTCCCGAGGCCGCTGAAAAAACCGGCGATGCGACGGTGCTGGCGAACACACCGTTCACGGATCACCTGCTCGAGACTTGTCCGCATTCTTTGCTCGGAGCGAGCGGACAGGATGTGGGTCTGCCGGAGGGACAGATGGGCAATTCGGAGGTGGGGCACTTGAACTTGGGAGCCGGTCGAGTGGTCTATCAGGATCTCTGCCGCATCTCCAACGCCATCGCAGACGGGTCGCTGGCTGAGAACCCCGTGCTTAAGGAAGCCTTTGCCAAGGCGGTCGGTTCTCGACTGCACCTGCTCGGGCTCCTCTCCGACGGCGGGGTACACTCCCACATTGAACACACCATCGGCATCGTCAAGCTCGCCGCTGAGGCCGGGGTCAAGGACATCATGATCCACGCCATCACGGACGGACGCGACACCGATCCCAAAAGCGGTGTTGCTTTCCTGGAACAACTCAGAACTGCCACGGCTCCGTACGGTGCGCGCATAGCGACGGTCGTGGGACGCTTTTACGCGATGGATCGCGACAAGAGATGGGATCGCGTCAAGGTGGGCTGGGACGCTATCGTACTCGGACGTGGAGAGTCATGCACCGGCACGCCGGAGGATTTCGTTCGCAAGAGTTACGAGGAAGGCACGACAGATGAGTTCCTCAAACCCGGTATTTTCTGCGAAAGCGACCAACAACGCGTCCGCGACGGCGACGTCGTGTTCTTCACCAACTTCCGAGCGGACCGTGCGCGTGAGCTCTCTCGTGCTTTCCTCTATGAGGATTTCGACGGCTTTGATCGCGAAGTGCAACCCAAGGTTCACTACATCACCATGTCGGAGTACGAGGCTTGCTATCCCTCTCCCATCGTCTTTGAGCAGGAAAAGCTGGACAACATCTTCGGCGAGGTAGTCTCCCGCGCCGGACTCCGTCAGCTGCGCATCGCCGAGACTGAGAAATACGCTCACGTCACCTTCTTCTTCAACGGTGGTGTCGAAACGCAGTTTGAGGGGGAGGACCGCATTCTCGTGCCCTCTCCGCGCGAGGTGGCAACCTACGACGAAAAGCCTGAAATGAGCGTGGCGGAGGTAGCCGATAAGTTTGTGGGAGCTATCGGCAACTTTGACGTTGCCATCATGAACTTCGCGAATCCTGACATGGTCGGTCACACCGGCTTCCTGAATGCCGGTATCGCGGCCTGTGAGGCGGTGGACGCCGCATTGCAGAAGTGCGTCACCAAGGTGTTGGAGCTGGGCGGGTGTTGTCTTATCTGCGCCGATCACGGCAACTGTGAGAACATGATCAATCCGGACGGTTCACCCAACACGGCACATACCACCAACCTCGTGGATCTCATCTACTGCGGCGCCGACCAAGATACGGTGAAACTAAGCAATGGCAAGCTGGCGGACATCTCGCCGACCCTGCTCGCTCTGCTCGGTCTGGAGCAGCCTGCGGAAATGACGGGGCACTCGCTTGTCAGCCATAGCTGACACAAGGTCTTCACGCATCGCCCATGACTGACAATTCATGGGCGATGTGCTATTTACGATCGGAGGGAATTTGCCCGCCAAAGCGGGCATCTTTTCTCTGTCGCCTTGTTTTTCCCTCATTGTTGCATTTTTTCAAACGCATTTGCTCGTCTCGTGGAACCTTGACGCGATGAGCGCAGGCGTGGTATAAGAGAGTGTGCAAATAGAATTGATCACGGCCCGCTATGCTTCTGCAGCCCAAATGAAGGATGGGTTGAGCCCTCTTCGAGAAATACACCTCACCGCCGACGCTGATCGCGACAATCTGAACGTGATCGTGAATTACGAGCCTCCCTGCATCGAGGAACAACGATTTTGGGTATCACACCTGAATGCGCAGGAATCCCGCACGATCAAGCCGACGGTGCCCAAACTTTCATCGCCGCCTCCTAGCGACACACAACCCGTGAAGGGAACCATCCATGTGAGTGTCACGACAGAGGAAGGAGAAACTCTTGTTGAGCAAGAACAAGCGCTACGTTGGCTGTCGGATTCGCTCCTCCCGGATCTCACCGAGTACCCTGTATGGCTCGCGCGCACGGTTTCTGCGCAGGCGGAGGAGACGGACCCCATCGTAAGCCGCATCACGGGAATCACCTCGACATCCGGCGTTGAGGAACGCGTCCGTGCCGTATGGGGTGCGCTCCGTCACTTCACGCGAGATTACAAAATTGTCCCGCCGAAAGACGAGCAAGCGGCAGGAGTTGGCTGTGCGGTTCGCTGCTCCCTGCGGGAGTTGAAGGAACAGGGCTATCGTGGCAGCCTTGATGCCGCTCTTCTCTTAATCTCGTGTCTCACCCGCCTCCACACCAACGCCTCTCTCATCATCACCGGCGGACAAGCGCTCGTCGGCATTTTTCCGGGAGCCATGCAGGGCTTCGACCATGCGGTACAGACGGACCGGCGAGGCGTCATGAAGGCAGCGCGGACAGGAGAGTTCACCGTCCTGCGTGCGGCGGGACTCTACGCACCGCTCAGCTACGAAAACGCCGCTGAAGAGGGAGCAAAAATCCTTGCGGAGGAACAGGACGATTTTCTCGCCGTGGACGTGAGTTGTCTGCTCCCCGAGCAGGTGACGGCAGCGTCTGATGACGACACGGAGGGAACCTCGGATCTGATCACGGCGCCGGAATCTTCGGACTCACGCATTGACCGCTGGCAGCGGAAATTGCTCGATCTCTCTCTGCGCAACAACCTGCTGAATACGAAATGGGCGGGCAAGAACAGTCTCCCACTCATCGTGCCGGACGTAGCCGCTCTGGAAGACCGACTGGCCGACGGGGATATTCTTCGCTTCAAGGCACAGTCGGGCAATGAGCCCGCCGACCCGGACGTCCAACAACTCGCCGCCTCACTCCTCCTCAAGAAACAACTGGTCGCCGCCATGGAGGAGACCGACCTGCTTCGCCGTCTCGGCAGCCTCTATCTGTCCGCTCGTCGCGAACTGGAGGAAAGCGGCTCCAACACCCTCTACATCGCCTGCGGCTTCCTCAAGTGGATTCCCAAGGGAGCTCCGGCGGATCGAGTGTTGCGCGCCCCTCTCATCCTCATCCCCGTGCAGCTCTCGCGCGCATCGGTGAAGGATGGCTACGCGCTGCACGGCACGGACGATGAACCGCGCTTCAACGAGACCCTCCTGGAGCTGCTGCGCGTGGAGTTTTCAATACGGATCAACGAGCTGCAGGACGGGGAACTCCCGCACGACGAGAGCGGGTTGGACGTAGCGCGCATCCTGCAAACCGTGCGGGACAGTATCAGCAGCATGGTCGGTTGGGAAGTGGAAGAGCAGTGTCTGCTCGGTCTCTTTTCCTTCGCTAAATTCCTCATGTGGCAGGACCTCATGGCTCGGCGGGAGCAACTGTTGAAGAACCGGGTCGTCCAACAACTCGCCGCGAAAAATCGCGGTCAATTTCCGGAACAGGTCGGCTTCCCGCGTCCGGATACCCTCGATCGCGATGAAGACCCCCACACGATCTACACTCCCCTGCCCTCCGACTCCTCGCAGTTGGCAGCCGTGCTGGCGGCGGAGTACGGGAAGAGCTTCGTGCTGGAGGGACCTCCCGGCACGGGCAAAAGTCAGACGATTGCCAACATGATCGCCCACTGTCTGGGGAGCGGCAAGACGGTTCTCTTTGTGGCAGAAAAAGCCGTTGCTCTGGAGGTGGTGCACAAGCGGCTCACGCGCATCGGGCTCGGCGATTTCTGTCTGCAACTGCACTCGAACAAGACGCGCCTCGCGGAGGTCATCAGGCAGTTTCGTCAGGCGATGGACGGACTCAGCGCGCGCGAGCAGAAGGAAGCGGATCGTACGTGGCAGGAGAGCGTGGACTCCATGCTGAGCGCACGAAATGCGGTCAACGAGCTGCCGCAGGTCATGCACCGCAAATACCCGGACGGATTGAGTCTGTACGAAGACATCTGCTGCATCGCTCCCGGGGAGAAACTTCCGTCCGTGAAGCCCACTCAGGAAGAACCCCTCACCCTGCCGCATGAAGAGAGACTGCGGCTGCTCAACCTCGCCCACGAGCTGGCAGCCCACGCCAACCTGTTGCAGGGCGACCTGCGTGTGGTGGCGCGCGATATGCTGCGCGCGGACGATGACCCCGAGTGGGAGAACAAGCTCGTGGACGCCTTGCAGCAGGCGCTCCCCCTCATCAAGGTCCAGGTGGACATCCTCCGCGAGTGGGCCGACCTCGCGAGTTGCTCCGACCAACTTGCCGAGCAACGCATCGTCCTCTTCACTTCCTTGGAGATGGCTGCTGAGCATCCGGGCAACGATTGGTCCGGTATGTTGCCACGCTACGCCGCGCATTCTGCGGAAGTCATCCGTACCCTCGCGGAGCACGCCGACCATTTCCGTCGGCTGCGCGAGAGCCTCAGCGTGACCTACCCAGACAGCGCCGTAATGGATGCCGGACTCGACGAGCAGCGCGCGACCTGTCGCAATGCCCAAAATCGCCTCTTCCCCATGCGTTGGTGGAGCGAACGCTCCTCGCGCAGCTATCTGCGCTCCATCGGTGCCGGAAGTGGAAAAATCAACTGCATGAACGACCTGGACGCCCTCGTTTCCATGCGAGATGAACAAAGGGCTCTGGACGAAGCGGACACGGCTCTGCTCCCGTCCTTCATCAAGGACAAAGGCACCGAATTTTCCCGACAGGATGCAGACGCGGCACAGCGGCTCATCACCCAACTCAACAGCACCACGAGCGAAGGAGAGAGCCTGGCCATCCGACTCATCGACGGTGCCGACGAGCTCGTCCGGAGCGCCGCAGCCCAACGCTGCATCGTCGCTTGGAAGAGCAACCACATCGCGCTGACCGCTTGCGCGTCACAACTCACGGAGCTGCTGGAGTCCCCTTGCGGTCTGCTTGAGCGTTGTGCGGCGGGCGAAGCACAGGAATGGCTGCAACGGTTGCTCGATACGCGTGACCGGTGGCGCGACGTCACCCTCTGGAACGCAAAAAGACGGGAGGCCAAGGAGTCGGGACTGGGAGACGTGGCAAAGCTGCTAACGGATGGAGAGTGCACGGCGGAGCGTGTCGAGGACCTGGTGAAGGTGAACCTCTCCCGGCTCAAGATGCAGGCGGCTGCTCGCAGTGAGGGAATCCTCTACCATTTCTCACCCGCACTGCACGAACAAAAAATTACCGATTACAGCGAGCGCGATTCCCAACTCCGCGCCCTCACCGGGGAGCGCATCCGCTCCATCCTCGCACAACGGGCAGCGAGATCCATCGACTATGAGAAAGAGGCCATCATCCTCCAGCGCGAAATCACCAAGAAGCGCGGCTATATGCCCCTGCGCAAACTGCTCCACGAAGTTCCCCATGTAGCTTCGTTGCTCAAGCCCTGTTTCCTGATGAGCCCGCTCTCCATCGCGCAGTATCTCACCCCGGAAGCGGAGCCCTTTGATGTGGTGATCTTCGACGAGGCCTCGCAGATCCCTGTATGGGACGCCGTTGGTGCCATCGCTCGCGGAACAAGCGTCATCATCACCGGCGACTCACGTCAAATGCCGCCAACGAGTTTCTTCGGACGTTCGCGTGACGACGAAGACGAGGAGGACGTCGACGAGCCCGATCTGGAGAGCATATTGGATGAGTGCATGGCCTGCGGGGTGCCGAAGATGGATCTCACCTGGCATTATCGAAGCAAGTCGGAATCCCTTATTTCCTTCTCCAACGCGCACTACTACGAAGGCAAAATGACCACCTTCCCCGCACCCTCCCTGCGCGACACCGCACTCTGTCTCCACGCCGTCAAGGGCACCTACTTGCCCGGGGCGAAGAACCGGACCAATCCGGAGGAAGCGCGAGCCGTCGTCAAGCACATCTGCGACACCCTGCTCACCCCGGGCTTCCGCTACACAGAAGCCACCAGCATCGGCGTCGTTACCTTCAACGCCCAGCAGCAGAAGCTCATTCTCGATCTGCTGGACGATGAGCGCGCCAAGCATCCCTCCCTGGAGCCCTTCTTCGCAGAGAACAACCCCGAGGCCGTTTTCGTGAAAAACCTCGAAAACGTGCAGGGCGACGAGCGAGGTGTTATCTACTTCTCCACCACCTACGGACGCGATGCCGACGGACACATGTCCATGAACTTCGGGCCCCTCAACCTCATCGGCGGCGAGAGGCGTCTGAACGTCGCCGTCACCCGTGCGCGTTACGCCATGCATATCTTTACATCCATGCAACCGGAAGACATCGACCTGACGCGAACTCGAGCACGAGGGGCGGCGGACCTGCGCGATTTCCTGCAGTACGCTCGCAGCAACTCCCAAAATCAAGACACGACTGCCGAGACGGCTGCCGGAGTCGATCCCCTGGCTGCTCACATAGCCTCCCGTCTGCAAAAACTCGGCTGGCGGTGTCGCACGGGGCTGGGCGCTTCCGACTACCGCGTGGATATTGCCGTCGAGGACCCGAAGCGTTCAAACTGCGTCCTGGCAGGCATCACTCTGGACGGCACGTGCTACGCCGCGGCACACACCGCGCGGGATCGCGACATCGTGCGACCTGACACCATGCGCCTGCTCGGCTGGCGAATGCTCAACGTGTGGGCGATCGATTGGTGGCGCAACCCCGAACAGACGCTCAAGAACATCGATTCCAAGTTGCACGAATTCGAGCAACAGGGACCGCCGAAAGCAGAGGAACTCCCCTCCCTCCTGCCCGGCAAGAACGATGACGCCCCCTCCGACGAAGAAACATCGGCGACCCCAGACACGGACCAAGGAAAACAAGAGCCCGCGCGCGTCGTCGAGCCGGGTCCGGATCCCGCGCTGGCAAAGGTAAAGCCGGTGAAATCGAGTG
Source organism: uncultured Akkermansia sp. (assembly GCA_947628035.1). Lineage (GTDB taxonomy): Bacteria > Verrucomicrobiota > Verrucomicrobiia > Verrucomicrobiales > Akkermansiaceae > Akkermansia. Next base: position 53,710 of record CANQYL010000002.1, read on the forward strand.
CATTCAATATGCAACCCAGGAACCTGCTCCCCCTCATTGAGAAGATCACGGCGGCAGAAGCGCCCATCACCATGCAGCATCTCGCGGCCCGCCTCATGGAAATCGCTCCGCCGGACATCACCAAACGTTCCCGCGCCTTCGCCGGTGAGCTCGCTTCCTTCGAGGTGCAGGTTGACCAAACGGCGCGCTCACTTGTAGCCGACCGAAAGCTCGCCGTGAAGCGCATCGATAGTCCCATCCTTCAGTATCCTCAAACCATCTTTTTCCTGCCGGGAGAATTCGAAGTTCTTCCCCGCGCCTTGGGTTCACGTACCCTGGAGAACATCCCGGTGGATGAGTTGCTCGAAATTGCCCGTATCGTCTGGCAACAGCTCGCCTGCCTCCCCGGCACCGATGCTCACCTGCGCGGTATCTCAACGTTCCTGCGCCTTCCACGTCTCACCAAAGAAACCCGCGAGCAGCTCTCACTCGTCATCAAGGCCGGGGCCAGGGTAAACGCATTTGAGGAAAGTTAATCGATGGAGAGAATGTTCTTATTGTCTCTTAAGAAGACCTCTCGTTTGCCGAATTCGCGGCGTAGCCGCCGAACATCCAAATCGTAATTCGTAAATAGGCAAACGCTTTTCCTAATGCGTTTGCCCCGGGTCGGGGCGAAAAGCGTTTGACAAGAAAGCTCCCTCCCCGTATCATTTCTTCATGCAGTGTTTGTTCCCATCGTGTGTCCTCCTCTTTGCCGCAGCTCCTCTCGTCTGCGCCGGACAGGAACAGGCAAACTACGACAAGCTCCTCCAAGCCCTCACAACCGAAGTCACCATCCTGCACGGCATCACGGATGAGGCCTCCGCCGGAGCTTCTCTGAAACAGTTGGAAGGCCACCTGCGCGGCATGGCTCAACTGCGACGGACGACGGATGAAACCGCCCTCTGGCGATACATCGACAACACGCCGGACATCAAGGCTCCTCTCGTTGAGCAAATCGAACTCCTCTTTGTGGAACTCCAGCGCATCGAAAAAGCCAACTTCTTCCGCTGCAAACATCTGCAGCAACTACTGCGCGCTCAGGTCACACCTGCTTCCTCACCGGCATCGCGCCGCCCACTTCCTTCTGCCTCAAAAGCTCCTGCAGGTAAGCCAATTCCGCATCCATGAACTCCGGCAAATCGTTGCGGTGCCTTGCCATTTCCTCGAACACCTCGTCCCTGTAATTCACCGCATTGCGGTACGATTCTTCCTCCGAACCATATTGTAGATCGGAGAAGTACCTTGTGATGATGCGACCGCAGCGCTGAATGCTGACTCTCCAGCCTTGGAAATCTGTGTTCTCGTACGTATATCGTGTGATGTTTCTATTTTTCATGCCTTCTTTGGGGTGTGTATCTTTCCGACCCCTCTCCTTACCACGCAGTTGAATAACGTACAGATTTTTCCATCCCTCACACCCGCGCTCATATCCCCATCCCCCCGCGGCGTAGCCGCCGAATTCCCAAATCGTACATCGTCCATCGTACATAACCAATGAGTTATGCTACATCACTCACCGATGACCGCCTGTTGGGATCGCGTTTGTCTTGGGACGGGTGTGACGCTTTGCGTTTGCACCGTGTTTCGCTGTTGACACCTTACATTTCGCATGGTTTAATTTTCTTGAAAACCAATTAACGGGCATGAATGCAAATCCTATTCCGGCTTCTGATTTTGTAGCCAATGTCAAATACGGCTTCAAGCATTTCTTGACTTTCAGAGGACGTTCCACTCGTCCACAATTCTGGTGGTATTTCCTGGCATTATGTATCATCGATACTGTTTTCAAGACGGTAGGCAATCTGTGTGTCGGCACGATCGATATCGACGTGGAAGAATTGAACACCACTACTGACATATTACAGACTTTATGGTCAGAGCTGCCGCTCGGCTTCATCATTATAACTATCGTTCAACTCGTCATCGGTATCATTTTTTCCTTCTCACTACTTGCTGCAACGGTTCGTCGTTTACACGATGCCGGTCATTCAGCCTCCTTAGCCTACATCAACATGATTTTGTACATCATCATGTACGCCGGCTTCTTCGCAATGTTACTCAATATGGACAAGTTCCTTCCTGTGATCGCTTCCTATCCTCAGCAAGGGCAAGAATCGTCTGCTATCGCGTTCTTCGCAGGTTGTTGCGCCGTTCTTGCCCTCATCGGGTCGGTCGCACTGATCCTATCGATCATCGTGCTGGTGTTCTTACTCAAGCCGAGTGAACCCCGTGATAACAAATACGGACCCTGCATCAATTGACGTCGTCATACAAGACCCTTGAGGGCTCCTTGGTGTCCGGTATCCACCCCGGTCTTGAATTCATCAAGGAGTTCTCTTTTTATTTGCAGACTCGTTGAAATACTGACTCCCTAAAAGTACAGAAGCATTGGTAGTATCTCATCCCCTTTATGCTTCGCCGGCACAGGCATTCACTGCCTCGCTTTCTCCATGCTTGGAAAAGCGTGTGATGCACCCGCCCCACCGGGGCGTTCCACGTATTCCGGAATGCTTAACGGAGCACGATGGCGTCGTCCTTGGCATCAATGTGAATCGTGGAGCCGTCCGGGAAGCGCCCCTCAAGGATAGCGACACTGAGGGGATCGAGGATATCACGCTGAATAGCTCGCTTGAGAGGACGCGCGCCGTAAACGGGATCGTAACCATGTTTTGCAACGAGGTCTGCGGCGGCATCGGAAAGCTCGAGTTTGAGCCCACGAGCAGCGAGACGTTTGCGCACGCGGTTCAGCTGGATATCGACGATGCGCTTGAGGTCATGCTCAGAGAGGCGGTCGAAGATGATGATGTCGTCCACACGGTTGAGGAACTCGGGACGGAAATGACCGCGCAGGGCATCGAGAGCTTTTTCATTGCGCTGGGCAACGTCCTGCTCATCGAGAATAAAGCGGCTGCCGATGTTACTCGTCATGATGAGGACGGTGTTGGTGAAGTCCACCGTGCGTCCCTGCCCGTCCGTGATGCGTCCGTCATCGAGCACCTGCAACAGCACGTTGAACACATCCGGATGCGCCTTCTCAATCTCATCAAAGAGCACCACACTGTAGGGACGGCGGCGGACAGCCTCCGTGAGCTGTCCCCCCTCGTCGTACCCCACGTACCCCGGAGGCGCGCCGATGAGACGCGACACGCTGTGTTTCTCCATGTACTCGGACATATCGAGCCGCACCATCGCCGCCTCGTCATCGAAGAGGAACTCGGCCAGAGCCTTTGCCAACTCGGTCTTGCCGACACCGGTGGGCCCTAGGAAAATAAAGGAGCCGAGCGGACGATGCTCGTCCTGCAAACCGGCACGAGACCGGCGCACAGCGTCTGCCACAGCTTTCACAGCGTCCTTCTGTCCGATGAGACGCCGACCGAGGCGTTCCTCCATGTGCACAAGTTTTTCTCGCTCCCCTTCGGCCAGCTTGGTAGCGGGGATACCTGTCCAGGTGGACACCACCTTGGCGATATCGGCTTCCGTGACCTCTTCCTTGAGGAGTCCTTCTCCGCTCCGCTGCAGATCGGCGAGAGCCTTGCGGGCCTCGGCGGAAGACTGTTCGGCAGAGGGAATCTCGCCGTAGAGGATTTCCGAGGCGCGTCCGAGATCACCCTTTCGTTGAGCCTGCTCGGCTTCATTGCGAAGAGAATCAATCTTCTGCTGGGCGGCTCGAGCGCGCTCCACCACTTCTTTTTCACTCTTCCAACGCGCCACCATCGCGTTGCATTTTTCCTTGTTGTCCGCCAGCTCCTTGGTGATTTTTTCCAGCCGCTGACGCGAATCCTCATCCTTTTCTTTTTCCAGAGCCTGCCGCTCCATCTCGAGCTGCATCCCCGCGCGGTTGAGTTCGTCAATTTCCGCCGGCATGCTGTCCAGCTCGATCTTGAGCCTCGCGGCTGCCTCATCCACGAGATCCACGGCTTTGTCCGGCAGGAATCGATCCGAGATGTAGCGGTTGCTCAGGGTCGCCGCCGCAACGAGCGCGCCATCCGTGATGTGGACGCCGTGGTGCACCTCGTAGCGTTCCTTGAGTCCGCGCAGGATAGCGATCGTGTCCTCCACGCTCGGCTCGTCCACATAAACCGGCTGGAAGCGGCGTTCCAGCGCGGCGTCCTTCTCAATATACTTGCGATATTCGTCCAAGGTGGTGGCGCCGATGGTACGGAGCTCACCACGCGCCAGAGCGGGCTTGAGGAGGTTGGCCGCATCCATGGAGCTGTCGCCGCCGGCTCCGGCGCCGACAAGTGTGTGCAGCTCATCGATGAAGAGAATGATCTCGCCATTGCTGGAGGTGACCTCTTTGATGAAAGCCTTGAGGCGTTCCTCAAATTCGCCGCGATACTTAGCGCCTGCCAGCATGGAACCGATATTGAGCGAGACGAGACGCTTGTTCTTCATCCCCTCGGGTACATCGCCACTCACGATGCGGCGCGCAAGACCCTCCGCTATGGCGGTCTTGCCCACGCCGGGTTCACCGATGAGCACGGGGTTGTTCTTGGTGCGTCGGGAGAGAATTTGCAGGACCCGGCGAATCTCGCTGTCGCGTCCGATAACGGGGTCTATTTTCCCCTGACGGGCGCGCGCCGTGAGATCGGTACCGTACTTTTCAAGCGTCTGGTATTTTTCTTCGGGATCCTGGTCGGTGATGCGCTGGTTGCCGCGCACCTCCTTGAGCGCTTCCATGTACGTCTTTTTCGTAAGCCCACTCTGTTCCAACACGTTCGCCGTAGAGGGATCAGCCTCGTACACACCCAACAGGAAATGCTCCACGCTCAGATAGTCGTCCTTCATCAACTTCCGTTGCCCCTCTGCCGCAGTGAGAACACGATCCAGCGCCGCTCCTATGCCCGGACTTTGAGCCACACCTCCCTGCTGCCGCGGTTGACGAGCCAATTCCCTCTCCAACAATTCCTCCACACGCCGAGGCTGCACACCGGCTTTCTGAAGCACAGCGGCCAGCACACCGCCCTCCTGCTGCAGGAGAGCGAGCAGGACCTCAGCCGGGAGGATTTCCGCGCGCCCTGCGGACTGCGCAGCCCTCTGAGCTGCTTGCAGCCCCTCCATCAGTTTTGTAGTAAGGTTGTTGTTCATCATGCCTGTTGGATACCCGATGGTTGAAGTTTTGTTCAAAAAAAACTGCACAAAATTCACTCAATTTGCATTGACTTTCCCACCGCTTTCATTACGATGGTTGCATGGAAGACTCTTCCGGCAATCCTTCTCCATCGCGCCAAGAACGGTGGGCCTCTTTGTATAGAAAGCTCTGCGATTATGCCGTGAACGGCTTTTTCCGGGATTCCGACTCCTTCGAGATGAACGTGCATTTCCAAGGACGCATGGGAATGAGCAAGTACTGGCTCACCGTCCTCTTAGCTGCCCTCATCGGATGCGTTGCAAAAATCATCGTTTCCTTCCTGGCCTATGCTCTCTCCCTTCTTTTTGGCTTGTTGAACGTTTTGCTCGGGAGTTTTTGCGCAAACGTCGTGGTTGCTCTTGTCAGCATCCTCTTGATGCTGCTCGAGTTCCTTACCGGCATCTTCTGTCTCTGGCTCTTCCTTGTCTGCATCAGCGCCACGGTTCGCCGCCTTCGGGACGCCGGATATAGCCCTTGGCTCATCCTCTTAGGTCTCACCGGCATCGGCGTTATTGTCGTGCTCATTCTGTGCTGTCTGGAAAGCGCTCAAGACGCGGACGACACTGAGCAAGAGCCCACCCCCTCGCAACCTGCCGAAACGACCCAACCTGCCGAGCTTCCTCCCGTTCCGAGTCCCGCTCCGGAGCCGGTGTCCCTCTGTCCCCTCTGTCATGGCGAAGGGAAAAACGCAGCCGGTTTCACCTGCCCTCAATGTGGCGGCTCAGGCAAAGCCTGAAACAAAGCAAACAACGCACCCACGCCACACCGGCTGAAGCATCTCTTGTACCAACCTATACCCCCGCACGGGCTCGAACCGTGGACAAACTGATTAAGAGTCAGCTGCTCTACCAACTGAGCTACGGAGGCTTTCTTTGCAGAGACAGAGCCACATCCCGGTAGGAAGAGGAGAGCCGCTGGTCAGATTTGAACTGACGACCCACGCATTACGAATGCGTTGCTCTACCACTGAGCTACAGCGGCAATATCTCGTGCGCGCTGAGTAAATCATATTTCTCTCCCTAAATCAAGCCTAAATTCGTTTCAACGAAAATTATTTTCATCAGGAATGGTGGGGTCCATCCTCAGAAAAGTCCCGGCAGAAAGCATCGACGAGATCTTCTACCCTTTCGCCCGGGAGTACACCCAGCTGCATTCCGTTGTGGACATAGGCAAAGGAACAACCGGTAAGCGGCTCAGCGAAGGCGTGGCACCCCCCCGCCCCGGCGTGTCCGAAACCTCCGCGCCCGAAAAGCGTCTCGGGTGCACACATGGCGCCGCAGGTGAAGGCCGTGGGCTGCAGCAGGGTGAGATCCCAACCACGCACCTCCTCGTGGCAGAGGCGTCCCCGAACTTCCTCACAGAAGGGACAGATCTCATCCTGTGGACGTGACCCCATAAGAGTCTGATAAAAGAGGGCGAGACCCATTGCTGAGGCGACCCCTCCCCGCGCCGGACAAGCGCAGCGCCATGCGTCCGGGGTGTTCATATCACGAACGGAATCCATGCCGGTCACGCTGTGGAAAGCTCGATAAATGAGGGAGCGTGGGTCAAAGTATTCTCTGTAGAATGCGGAGCGTGGCATGGCTCCGTGCAGCCGAGGCGCCTGAAGCACTGCTACTCGCGAAAACTCGCACTCCGGCAGACCGATGAAAAAATCCAACCCAAAGGGACGGCGCACGCGTTCCTCCCAAAATGCACCTATCCGCTTGCCGCAGACGAGCTCCATGAGCACATCAACCATGGGACCGAGGGTATGCGGGTGATAACCGTGCTGTGGCGGCTGCCAAGCGGGAGTTGCACTCTCAATGGCCGTTCTCCAGGAAGCGGGGTCAAAAACGGAAGCCGTCCGAGTCCAAGCCGCCAGCCCCGCCTGGTGTGAAAGCAGCTCTCCCACGCTGCAATGCGGAGCCGGAAAACCTGCCCACAGCTCACCGACCTCTGCATCAGCGGTCAGCCCCCTCTCAGCCATCGCCTGCAGGAGACACGCCGCCGCCGCAGGCTTTGTGGCGGAAAAAATGGGCACAAGAGTATCCTGCCGCCATGGAATCCCGGGAGACGACTCCCCTGCCTCAAGGTGCAAAACCACCTTTCCGTCACGGCAGACGCACAGAGCCTCTCCCTCACCTTCGCGGTAGGAAGCGTGATCGGCGAATGTTTGCTCCAGACAGCTCATGGCTTGTAGCGACGTATAGCACATACCCTCGCCACCTCTTTCTCCACGGAAAAGTCAACCTCATAGGGAGCAAAAATCAGATGATAAATTCTCTGCGGATCCTCCTGATAAGCCGGGCGCGGATCCTGCGCCAGAAGTTCGCGCAGAGCTTGCACCTGCAGCTCAGTCATCCCCTGTGGGCGCAGTTGCTCGGGGAAGACAACCTCCAGCAGCTTCCTCTCTTTCGTGTCCGTGTAGCCTCCCGTGGCTTCCTCAATGCAGTCCGCGTAACGCAAATAGGGCTTGATGTCATACACGGGAGTGCCATCCACCATATCCGCTCCCGCTATCACGAGCGCCCCGTCCTGCACCTCCACCAACCGAACAGCCGACAGCCCCAGTGCATTCGGGCGATACGGAGAACGCGTGGCAAAAACTCCTACCCGCACATTTCCACCCAGACGGGGCGGTCTCACCGTGGGGTGCACAGGTTCCCCCACATGACGGTGGAAGCCCCAGATAAGCCAGAGATGGGAAAATTGCTCCAGTCCACGCACGAACTCAGGCTGTCTGTACGGTTTTTCAAACTCAACCCGACTGAGCACATGCGTCGCCAACCCGCTCTGCCGAGGCACGCCGAATTTCTCCACGTAGGGAGATCGTATGAAAGCAATGGGTTGCATCACTCTTTTTCGATGCCGAAAAAGTCCCGCATCACGCAACGGTACACATCCCGTTTGAAGTCCGGCAGGCTGTTCAGGTCAAATTCCCCGGGTTGAACCCAGCGATAATTACAAAACTCTTTGTAGTCCAGCCAAGGTTCCGCGGCATCATCGTTCATGCGGCAGAGAAAATAATGCTGCTCCTGTCCGGCGTATGGAATTCCACGTTTCCGCAAGACTCGCTCTCGCTCTGCCGGAGGATAATCATAGCGATACGGTCCGTGTTCCTCCACGACCTCGTACTCATTCGGACGAAACCCCGTCTCCTCCATTCCTTCCCGGCAGGCCGCATCACGTGCGGTCTCCCCCTTGCGCACTCCACCCTGAGGAAACTGCCACGCACCCGCCGGCTTCACCCGCTCACACACCAGCACATCCCCATTGCTTCGCTGGTAGATGATCGCTGCGTTCGGGCGGTACAATTCGGCGGATATCATGTGTCCTTGGTCTGAAAAATCTCACCCTCGTTGCCACCAATGCTTTTTCTTGGTGAACTTAGCTTTGAGCTCCTCGGCTTCCTTGCGCAGTCCCTGCATCACCTTGAGAGCCTCCGGCAGCTTCCTTATTGCCGCGTACTGCTTCATGGCATCCTTGTACGGAGCTGATGGAGACCCCCAGTAGGGCTGTCCCCCGGCAAGATCCGACATGACGCCCGTACGCGCCGCGAGTATCGCTTGATCCCCGATATGCAGGTGTCCAGCTATGCCACACTGAGCAGCCACCGTAACGTAACTGCCGAGATGTGAACTACCGGCTATTCCGCTTTGGGAAACAATGACGGTGTGCTTGCCGATCGTCACGTTGTGAGCTATCTGCACGAGATTGTCGATCTTGGACCCCTCGCCGATCACCGTGCGACCGAAACGAGCCCGATCGATGGTTGTGTTGGCTCCGATATCGACGTCATCCTCAATCACGACAATTCCGACCTGATCGACGGTATCATAACGCCCCGTCTCCTTGTTGAGTAAGAAGCCGAAGCCGTCAGATCCGATCACTGCTCCGGGCTGCACCACGACGCGATTGCCTAAAATGCACCGTTCACGCACGACAACTCGTGCGTAGAGCCGACAATTTTCACCGATCTTGGTGTACTTGCCCACCACACAGCCGGGTCCTATATCGCTGCCATCACCGATGACGACTCCCGCTTCAATGACAGCCCCTGCCTGCACCCGCACCTTCGTGGCATCCATGACGACAGACGGATCCACCACCGCGCTCGGATGCACCCCCGGGACGAACTCGTTTGCAACCTTCATGAAGGTGTCCACCAGGGCATTGAACGCCAGCGACGGATTCTCCGCTTCGATGAGCGCCACTCCCGCCGGATGGTCCGGCACGCCGGGAGGCACGATCACAACCGCGGCTTTCGTCGCCAAATAGTCCTTGTAGTACTTCTCGTTGCCGAGGAAAGATACCTCTCCCGGTCCGGCCTCAGCCAAAGTAGCCACCCCCGTGATCGCCGCGCCGGCGCCGACATCCGGAGGAGTGACCTGCCTACCTCCTGTCAGACGTATTACTTCCTCAAGCGAGAGAGTCATTTCCCTTTTGTTGGGAAGAGGGATATTAAAAAACCGGAGAGGAGGGGCGACACACGACACTACCCTCTCTCTCCGGTGTTGAAGACGATCAGTTCTGCTGTCCCTCAGCGGGCTGCTGTTCTTCAGCGGACTGCTGTTGTTCACCGCGCACGCGCTTCAGCTCAGCCTGCGCATCGAAGTCTGCAGGAGCCCCGACGTTGAGCTTCTTGAGCACCTTATCCGTGATGTCAAGCGTCGGCTTCACGTACGGGAACACACTGTACCCAAAGCGCGGACTCACAGCTGAAGAGTCGACCACCAAATCCACACCCTCCTCCGCGGCCACAGCCTGCACCGTGGCATGCAGTTCATCGGAAAGCAACTTGAGCTCGCGGCGAGCGATCTCGCGGAAAGCGATCTCGCGGCGCTGCACGAAGGTCTTGAGCTCCTCTCCCTCGGCGGCCAGCTCGTTTTGTACGGAAGCCGCTTCCTCGCGCAACTTCTTCATGGCCTCCTCCGAGAGCGTTGGGTCACTCTTCTTCTGGATGCCCTGTGCTTGCTCCACCAAGGCTTTCACCTTTTGCTCACGCACAGCAATTTCCTCCTTGATGGCAGCCTCCTGCTTGCGCAGGCTCACCTCCACCTCGGCGCGCTTGTAGAACATGATATTCAGATCCGTCATGTTGACCGAGGCAATCTTTACCTCAGCCTGTACGGTAGCAAACATGGCACCGATGACAACGGCTATAACCGACAGCGTAGTTGAAAACTTCTTCATGATAATTGAAGGGTCGTTTGACGGGCATCATTGTACAGCATTCTTTCCCCTCCGGTCAAGCCTATTTCTCGTTTTTCCCTTTCTCTACCCCTTTTTATGACATACTTCCCCCCCCCTTCGCTGGCAATCTCTTTCATTTTTACCCCGTCAAACGGTGACGACACCATCCCGAACAGTCAGAATTCTGTCGCCGCGAGAGGCAATCTGCGCGTCATGAGTGACGATGACAAGAGTCTTCCCTCCCTCCGATGCGAGTTCAAAGAGGAGATCCAATATTTGGACTCCGTTGCGAGAATCCAAGTTGCCCGTGGGTTCATCGGCAAAGATAATGGAAGGATCGTGTGCAAGCGCCCGAACAATGGCAACCCTCTGCTGTTCTCCGCCGGAGAGTTCGTTGGGAAGATGGTGGAGACGATCTGCCAAGCCCACCCTCTCCATCAGGGAGACGACTCGATCCGTTGCTTCGCGTCCCGCAATAGCCGTGGCAAGGGAAGCGTTCTCCAGCGCGGTGAGCTCCGGCATGAGCATGTAATTCTGGAAGATAAAGCCCATCATCTTGTTGCGGAAGAGCGCGCGACGGCGCAGACTGAGTTCGTAGATATTCTGTCCGTCAACGAGCACCTCTCCCTGCTGTGGCTCCTCCAAACCTGCCAGGGTGTACATGAGCGTTGTCTTGCCGGCCCCGCTCGGTCCGCAGAGAAAAACCTTTTCCCCACGCGCTATATGCAAGCTGAGGCCGTGCAGCACCTCCACGGTCTTGCTGCCGATGCTGTAACTGCGGTGCAGATCTGTCGCACGTATCATAGTCTTAATTCTGCTCTATTTCCACATTGTCAATCAAGCGCACCTCTCCGAAAAACACCGCAGCCGCGAGCAAAGCCGGCAATTCCCCGGAACTCTGAGGCTCGATGTCGAGCAGGTTGTCCGGATGCACCATCTGCACATAATCCACCCTCACCTCCGGTAAGGACTCCAAATCCCGCCGCACCTCCTCGCACACCCTCCCCGCCGGGGTTCCGCCCAGGTAGGCTTCTCGTCCTCTCACGAGGGCGGCATAAAGTTGAGGGGCATTGGCTCGTTGCTGTGCGCTCAATCGCACATTCCTGCTGGATACGGCGAGCCCGTCCTTCTCCCGCACGATGGGGGCGCCGTGCAGATGGATGGGAAAATCCAAATCTCTCACCATGCGCCGCAAAATGGCCAGCTGCTGAAAATCCTTCTTGCCGAAGACGGCGTCTGAAGGCTGCACCATATTGAAGAGCTTGCTCACCACGAGACAAACCCCGGCAAAATGCCCCGGTCTTTTTGCCCCGCACAGCACGCGCGAAAGTTGTGTTTCCTCCACGCTCATGCTGCGATCCGACCGGTACATCTCCTGAGCGTCCGGCATAAAGAGGATATCCACCCCACAATCTTCACAGATAGCCGTGTCCTCCTCCGGGGTGCGGGGATAGGATGCCAAATCCCCTGCCCTGTCAAATTGCGTGGGGTTAAGAAACACGCTGGCAACTACAACGCCGTCCTCCCCCGCAATTTCACGTGCCTGCCGAAGCAAGGCCGCATGACCGGCATGCAATGCGCCCATCGTGGGCACGAGCACACGCCTCTTCCCTCCCCCTTGAGCACTCATACTGAGAGCTGCCCTGAGCTCTCTCTTTGTCGTTACCCTCCTCATGCAACATAGCGTAACATATCCATCCCCTTCTTTCAAGTGCATTCACTTTCCATACAAAGTAAACGCATGAGAAAATGCGTTTGCCGTGACTCTCCACTCCGAGAAGAAATGTAAATTCGACTTGACAAGAGCAGGAGAATGGTGTACACCGTGCGCCTCCGAACCCAAATTGATTGAGTTATGGCGAACATGAAAGTTATATTAGCGACGAAGATAGAGGGTCTGGGCTGTGAAGCCGACCTTGTCACGGTGAAAGCAGGGTATGGACGCAATTACCTGATTCCTCAGGGACTCGCGTTTGAAGCTACTCCTGCCAACCAGCGTTTCATCAATATGCTGCAGAAAAAGCGCGCTGAGCGTGAGGCGGCAGAGCTGGCCAATTTCCGCGAGGTAGCGAAGAAGATTGCCGGGGTCACCTTGGAACTCGTCTTGGAATCGAGCGAGGGAGGCAAGGTGTTCGGAGCCATCACCAATCAGCAGATAGCCGAGAAGCTCTCTGAGCAAGGCATTGAAATCGATCGCCGTTCCATCGATTTGGAAAAAACCCTCAAGAAGAGCGGGGATTACGAGGTGCTCGCTAAACTGCACCCGGAAGTTACGGCTACAATCAAGATTCACCTCACTGTGAAAAACGAGGTTGTGACCGAACCCGAGCCGACTCCGGAAGGCGATTCTCCCGAGAAAACCGCCTGAATTTCCCCACTTCACGGTCTTTTTCCTACGCACGCGCTCGCCGGCGCGTGCGTTTTTTTCATGTTTTCCCCCTCCGATGTTGCAGGGCCCGCAAGACAGCATGGCGTAGTTCTGTGAGCTTTCCTCGTAGCAACGGCGTGTGATTTTTCCCACCGCCAATGCTTGCCTCAAGCTCGCCTCAGCGCCCTGCGGGCAAAATGCTCACGCATTTTGTCCAACCGCACTTACCGCCCGCTTCGCGTGCGCCCTACACGGGGCCGTCGAGCGTCTTGTAATTCGTAAATCGTCCATCGTAAATAGGAGGCATCCGCCTCCTCCCACCTTCGCTTTCGCTCCGCATCTCCGCGCGGAGCGCGCTAAAATCCAAATCTGGCACCTCTAAAAACTACCAGGGTGAAAAACGAGAGAAAAAAAGTTGAGGAGAAAGGAGTCAAAAAAGGGAAAAATGGGAGGATTTTGAAGGGAAAAAATGGGAAAAATGTCCGAGAGGATACGCACCATCGATTGCCCGCTATCTAAAAAACGAGTTTTTAGAGGTGCTAAATTCGTAATTCGTAATTCGTAATTCTGCCATCTCGAAAAACTCAATTTTATAGGGAACGAAAGAGCAATAAGAGTCGCCTTCTCCTCCTTTTC
>CANQYL010000003.1 GCA_947628035.1 uncultured Akkermansia sp.
CATCTTGCTCATCTTGCTCATCTTGCTCATCTTGCTCATCTTGCTCATCTTGCTCATCTTGCTCATCTTGCTCATCACCCGATAAGCCTAGGGAGATGATCATGCCGAGGTTGTAATGTATAATGCTTCTCGTCACAGTTTTTTCACCTTCCATTTGAATTGTTTGGAAATTCCGAACAGTTGACTCCTTGTTCCGCTCCCTCTCTTCAAATATATTTCTTATATGTTCACTGCCAGAGGATTTGCTTATCTGGTACAATTCGCAAAGCTGCGCCTAAGTCAGCCACACTGCTTCATCCACAAACCGCACATGGGCAAAGCCTCGTTGAAAAAAGTTGAATTTTGCATCAAATTTGCCCCAATTCGACGCAAATTCGAAAGGGCGCTTTTACTAAAATCTCATATTCAATATCTTGTGATATGCGAAATTCCGTTTGAATTCGCTCGGCTTATTGCATATGGCGCGCCTTGGATCCGTGTTTTACGATGAGAGATGATGTCATCGCAGTTGTTTCCGGACGCGCTCATTTCCAAAAATTCCGCTGCGCTTCCGCTCCGCTCCCACGCGCCTCCGGCGCGCGAATTCCCCAAATCGTAAATAGGCACTTGAAGGGCCTTCAGGCGCCTACTCCCGTGTTGATTTTTCAAGGATTTTTTGCGCATTTTGAACAAGCAGAAAACCCTTCAATGTGGGAAAGACGCGGACGCGTCGAAAATCGGTTAAATCTTCTGATGTGTACGTCTCGATGAGAGAGAGACGTCGTAGAGCGGTGAGGTGGTTATGGATCGGCGTGCGGGATGTGTCCATGGCGTCGGCTATGTCTGAGATGGTGCATCCGCGGTTCTTCTCGATATAATCAAGGATGACGAAGAGGGAGAAAGAAATGTGCTTGGGGCGAAGTAATTTGTAGAGAGCAACCATAGAATTGTCTGAAAGATTTTGTTTCGTTTTCATGGCTTTGTCCTCCACAGGGTTAATTTTGAGAAATCTTTATGCGTTTATACTTCGTGCGTATGAATCACTATGCCGATGTCCGAGGTTCCTCCCCACGCTGCAGTTGATAACATTACTTCGAGTTTTATTATTTCACGATCTATTCATGTTTTTATTTTAAACACTGTGACGGGACAAAACCTATGATTTCTTACGAAACGGATGGAAAGGGGTGTGTCGCCATGAAAATTCCCGACCTAAAAGATTCAAGCAGATGAAGGAATATTTTCCATATTTTCTCTTATAAATCCGTAAAAAGCCCAAGTTAAGATAGCGCCTGCGGATGGTTGCCTTCTGAAACACTCTTTCCGTCTCAGGATCTTGTTCGCACAACCGCGCTTCATATTCGATCGTCTTGTTTGCTATCTTCAGCATGTGCTTTCTATCACGAATTGTGTTATGTTGATGCAATCGATAAGAAAACAGAATCTCATCCACGAATTTGTATTTCCCCATTTTAGAGAGTTGGAGATGCGTGAACCAATCTTCCAACGGCGCCTCTTTGGTCAGGGTAATCTGATCCCGTGCGGAAGCCAGAATCAGGTAGCCGTTGGGGATGTAGTTCCTCACACAAAATGAAGAATAACTGCCAAAAATTTCTGACTGATAGTATTTTATTCCTGTCTCACCGACGTAAAAATCACAGAATGTTTGATATTTGGCGTGGGGGAGGGGTTGCGCCTGAAACTTCTCATCCACACCAATCCTTTCCCCGTTTTCATCGATAAAAATTTCATTTCCGACCGCCAAAACATAGTTCCCGCTCCTGATGGCTCTCAGCAAGGTTTCAATAGCTGTCGGGTGCGCGACATCGTCCGATGCGATGGAGTATGTATATTCCCCCTTGGCTTTTAATCGTATCTTGTTGATAGCCGCCCAAGGACCCTGGTGTTTCTGGCTCAAAAAGCAAATTCGACCAAACCGCCTTCGACATTCTGGCTCCATTTCCTGAATTTTCTGCCACGTCCCATCCGTCGAACCATCGTCAATAATGAGCAGCTCAAGATTCTGATACGTCTGTGCGATGATGGAGCGAATAGCCTCTTGCACATACAATTCGTGATTGTATGCGGGTATGATGACAGAAACTAGGGGATTACTTCCAGGCATTGACTATTTGCTCCACACGTTGGACTTCATCGTCAGTCATGACGGGCGAAATCGGCAAGGAGAGAACCGTCCTGTGAATCTCCTCCGTTATCGGGTAGGAACGCTGAGCCCATTCCCGGTAGGCTTCTTGATGATGCGGCGGCGTCGGGTAGTGAATAAGCGTTTGTATATCGTTATCCGCCAGATATTGTTGGAATCGCTCCCTCTCCTGCGTCCTGACCACAAACACATGCCAAACGTGAGCCTTCTCGTCGTAAGTTTGAGGCAAGATAATTCGGGGATTGGTGATATGATCCCGATAATGCCTGGCGATCTCACGACGCCGCGCATTATCCTCATCGAGGTGGGGCAGCTTCACGTCCAAAACGGCGGCCTGTATTTCATCAAGTCGCGAATTCAACCCTTTGTAGATGTGATGGTATTTCCTGTCCGAGCCATAATTGGCCAGCGCTTTGACTCGCTCCATCAGGTCTTTGTCATTGGAAACGACCGCTCCGGCATCACCCAGAGCCCCTAGATTTTTCCCCGGGTAGAAGGAAAATGCAGCGGCATCAGATAAGTTCCCCGTGCGCCGGTTTTGATAGAGGGCGCCGTGCCCCTGCGCTGCATCTTCAAACACCTTCAGGTGATGTTTTTCCGCAATTGCCCAGATCTTCTCCATCGGCACCGCCTGTCCGTACAGATGAACGACCATAATGGCCTTCGTCCTTGGGGTAACCGCCTCCTCGACCAAGTCCGGATCGATATTGTAGGTGTTGATGTCGGGCTCGACCAACACCGGCGTACAGCCGTTGTCGGAAATAGCCAGTATCGTGGCAATGTAGGTGTTTGCCGGAACAATGATTTCGTCGCCAGCTCCCAAGCCGGATGCCTTGATGATCAATCTGAGAGCATCCAAACCGTTCGCTACGCCCCAAGCATATTTGGCTCCGCAATATTTGGCGAAATGTCGGGCAAATTTTTCATTTTCCTCCCCCTGCAAATACCAGCCCTTGTCAAGAATATGGGCAATCCGTTCTCCCATTTCCTTCCGAAAGCGGTTGTTGACTTTTCCTAGATCTAAGAATGGTATCATTGCTCTTTTATTTGTTGATGATAAAGTTGTGTAAATTGTCTGGCCCCCGCCGGGTTTAAATGATCGTAGTCCCACCAGAAGTCGTCATTTGCCAAAACATCTTGAGAATAAAAATCTACCAATTTCACTTCCGGATAAGATTTCAACAGCTCAAAAAGATCCGCAAATAGCTCAGCCGCGGCAGGCAAACCACTTTTATACTTCACATGAGCCGGAGATAAAACAACCGTTACACGAACCTGGCGCTGCTGGGCGGATTGAATCAACTTCTCGACATAAGGGTTTTGTCTGCTCTCCCTGAGGTTTCCTTTTAGGTGAACCTCCGCCCTTTTGACATAATTTGTCACGCCGAGTCTCCCAACATTTTTTCCTTTGATGTCAGGGTTCCTGCCGCGATAGGTTTCTGAAATTTTCAGTTTGCTTGCTTCTTTTTCAATGTTTTTACAAAAAGAATCATATAAGCCATGCATTTTTTTAGAAAATCCTCGTATATTCGGTTTAATGCCGAAAATTTGCTCATAATGATATCCTCGGTAACTCTCGCTTCCCTTCAAAACGTCAAATCCGGGTGAAAATACAGAATAAAACAAGATGACGTTTTTGAGTTTTTTAAATTTTGCTCTGTACTTTTTATAAAGAGCATACGAGTAATGCAAATCCTGACTCGGCAGGCATAGGTTATATTCCCCCCTTCGGGGAACATAGGCGTACTGCCCATGTGAACTTCCCAGAATCAGAGTCTCTATACAGTCCACTTGTCTTTCCAGCCAAATTTTTTTCTTGAGCCCGATTAGATAAGCATCTATATAAGGATATTTTCTTGATGTACTTGTCACAACTTTTCGCATCTATTTATCGTTAACGGAATACTGCTGGCGGATAGATTACACTTTTACTTTTTCTATTTTTTTGCGATAAAAATCTGAAACAGGCTTTTCTATCAAATGGTAGGTGACGACTCCTATGAAAATGCAGATTAAGACACTCAACAGAACAGAGCCTGTACCCCCCCCCCGTATATATGCCCACAAATACTTCATACATACGAAACCGACGCTTTGCATGATATAAATGGAAAACGCATACCGACCAATCTTGCTAACCCATGGTTTGTTTAAAAGCTGAGATAGAAAGCCCTGATGCATGATGAATAAAACGAATAAGGCACTAAAGGCGACGATTAAGACCATGTGAGTTTCTTTGAATCGTTCGATGAGACACCCGTACATCAAATAAGAAAACAGCAGTATTTCAAGAACGGAAGCTATCCAGTAATTGATTTTTCTGTTCTCGATTCTTATTTCACTTAAGAATGCTCTCAACAGAATTCCCAAACCTATCATTCCAAGCGCCAACATTCCGGCTCGAGGGAAAAAACCATACACCACCCTGTAATCCGGGATACCGATGGAATGTTCATACAGTACGGTGCTGAACCACACAATCAGGGCAGTAATGAAAATGAAGCTGTTCTTTTCTTTCAAACTGTTACACAAGGCATAGTAGAATAAAGAAGCCCAGAACAAGGTGCAGACAAACCACGAAGGATTTAAATTTGATAACTTGGTTGTCAGCCCCGAACCGTTTTGATGAATCAGTAGTAAATTGAGAATATTTTGACCGACATCAAAGTGGTGTACCAAATGAAACATTCCCATAATTGCCATGCACGTGAAGGCAAAACACAATGTCGGCCAGAACCGCATCAATTTGTGCGTGGCAAATTGAAAAAAGGTATACCCATTTTTTGTCAAAGTTGGCGCCAAGAAAAAGCCCGACACGATGAACAGACCTGCATTTCCCAAAAAACCAATTGACCGACTGTTGTTTTTCATCCAGATCAGCATAGGAATAGCCGAATTCTGGACAAAATCCTGGGGAATGAAATGATAATAAACAATCAGGGTAACAAATAGCAAACGCAGAAAATCTACGTTGTAAAGTCGTTGGGAAACCTTAAGATCTTTCATGGGCTCCTCCCTCTTTAGGTAGACATTTATCAATAGAGTACAGAATTTTGCACTGTTTTCTTATTTCAGGAGATACGAGATGAGGGAAGTTGTATCTACCCCACCATTTTTGACTTATTTCAATACCTAATACTCGCCATCTACTGTCCCCGTTATTTACAACCTTTCTGGCAACCTGTATACCGCAAAAATAATATCTGACTTTATTAAAGTGATGAACTGCCTTAAATAAAGGGAGTCCGAATGTATAGGTGTGGACGGCTATTCCTATAGCTCCTCCGTAGGGAATAAAGTGGAAGCATTTTTTTAGCTTCCCAAAGGTTAATGTCGTTCGGTTTAAAGCCTCTACAAACTTCTGGCCAATAGAGCGGATGTCCCCGTGGACGCTTTTATAGTACTCATAACACTTGTTTCCATATATGCGTCGGTTATTTCCCATCATAACTTGGTTTAACATCTCATCAAAGGCTTCAACTTTTTCAAACCTTTTATCTTCTTTCCCCCATACTTCCGCCGGAGCACTTAAAGAATATTCATACATATTGAAGAGCCATAAGAAATTCCTACTATGAAAATTTTCTTTCCGTGCCTCGTGCGCTCCGATGACTGGTATTTTCAAGGCGGCGAAATTAAGCATACTCGTCCCCATGGCGATGCCCACATCCGCATTTTCCGTTAAATACTTGATTAAGTCATCTCCAGTTAGAGCGCCTGTAAAAATAAATTGAATGTTTTTTTGATATTGTTTTATATAATTCTTAATATAGTCTTCCCTTAATCCATTCCCTATAATGTGAAATTTCTTCCTTTTATCGGTTTTATACTGATAAAAATTATTGATGATATTAATTAGAGAATTCGTTTTGGAACCTGACGCAAGACGACCAAGCCATACAAGATTAATCTCATTTTTCCTCTGATCATTTCTTTCCTTTATTTTTCCTTCCTCCTGCGGATAAAATACAGGAACATACGTCTTTTCAAATTTCTTATTAAACACTTGACATGCACTGTGGTAACATCCATAGCTCATAAAACAAGTACTCTTACTTTTGTATAGTAGAGTTGCCAGTTTCTTTTGAACCCCTCTTTCAAATACCAAGGAGTATCCTGTGTCCATATTCCAGTGATATTCCAGAATACGAACGTTACGATTAGGGATATTCTTTATGGTGCCAAGTCTCTCGACTGGTGCAAAAATACATGAATTCTCTTCTAAATCCCAGTCAAGAGCGGTATAATCAACGCAAGTTATATCCGCGTGGGGATAAAACTTACGGGCAGTTTTTGCCATGATACCGTCCCTATAATCAATCACACCGACTTTGATTTTCGTATAGTTTAGCAAATATTCGGCAAGCCTAAAAAAGAAAGCCGTTCCACCACCTTTTGGAAAACACGGATCAAAAAAATAAACCCGTGATATATTGCTTTCATCTCTTTTTTTTGCTAATCTACTCATTGTTTCCTCTTTTTATTGTTTCACTTTTTCAAAAAAATATCTACTGGATGACTGAAAACAGCCCCGAGAGTTGCATAAATATTCATAACAGCCGTGTTTTGCGAACTGATATGCCCTTCAAGTTTTTTGTATCGTCGCTCCTTTGCGAGCAAACAAGCTTTCGCATAAAGCGCCATGGCAGCTCCTGTCAACCGAAATTTCTCGTCAACGGCCGCCAAATGAACAAATAGAGTATTGTTAGCTGTTTCCCTTAACGCTAGGAACCCAATCACCTGATCTTTATACTTGCATATCAAAACTTCGTGTAATTTTTGGATCCAGCCATGCAAGACCATCGTTGCTATTTGCTTGTCACAATGTGGTGAAACATGAAAACGACGATCATAAGTAAAAGAACTAGCTGCAATGCGTAAAATATCTTCTTTATAATGGCAACTCTCTTCAATCGGCAAGCGAACATACTTTCCTAAATTATCGGGAATCTTTACTAAATGGACGCAGGCGTGAAGCGTTCTGTCCACCCAGTAAAAGCCCTTATCTTGCATGGCTATCTCAAATTCTGCACTTGCAGGCATTGCCACACGCACATAATCGGCATTTTCCTGATGGATTTCATCGGGAGATTCAGGCGCAATATTTGCCAATTTGATGGAACCGTACTCCTCAAGCATACATTTCCTCCAATTTCTTATAAAGTACCTTTCCTGCTTCGTTTTTGGGGAGAGACTCAACACAAATTACACAAAAAGCCACCGGATTCAGGCCGGTTTTCTGCACTAGGAAAGTCCTAACCGGCACACATCTTTCTTTTTCGGTCACATAGACATGCATCTCGTCATCCTTGCCTGCGCAGGCGCATTCAATACCGGGGAAGTTGGTTTTTATCAATTGTTCTGTTTCATCCAACCCCACACGATTGCCGAAAATTTTCAGAAATCTCTTTTTCCGACCGACAATCGTGTAGATGCCATCTTCATCCACTTTCGCCATATCGCCTGTCGCCAAACGTCCGTGATTTTCATCACCCTTCGCCAAATCTTCGCCGCAGAGGGCGTACCCCAGGGTTACATTGTCTCCTTCATAGAACAACTCACCCACAACCCCGGGTTCCGTGATGATTTCCCCTTGACCATCAACAAGGAAAAACCGTCCGCCGGAGATGGCCTTTCCCATGCAGCCCCATTTCTCAAGGGATATCTCGGGAGGCAGGTACCCCATACGAGCCGTGGCTTCCGCGGAACCGTACATGACGACAAAATTCTTACCGCTCTGTCGGGCATATTCGGCAAATTTCCTATGAAGCTCAGGCAGCAACTTTCCACCGGCCTGAGTCATGGTGCGAAGAGTCGGCAGTCGGCGCCGGAAAAACAACAACTTGTTGAGCATTTCATAGGTGTAGGGCACCCCGCTGAAAGACGTTGCGTCGTACTTGTTCATGAAATCCCAGAAGTCGCGCTGGATGACGGTTTTATCCGTCAGGAGGAGCGTTGCTCCCACGGCCAAATGCGTATTGATAACCGATAAACCGAACGTGTAGTTCATGGGCAGCGTCGTCACCGGTCGCTCTGACTCCGTCAGATGCAGGTAACTGACAATGGATGCTGTGTTGCTCTCGATGTTTTTATAGCTTTGCCGAACAAACTTCGGACTCCCCGTCGAGCCGGAAGTTGTCAAAAGCAGCGCCAGATCTTCAAAAAGCGGATAAACGTGATGATCCGGGGTTTTGATAAGACTGTAATCCCAGTCGAAAAACACCTCACTCCCCTTGATTTCTTCCTTGAGGGAACGAGGAAGCCACACGTAGTCGGGACGGTACTGTTCCTGAAACCGGACAAGTAGATCTTTGTCCAAATGGGCATCCAGCATCAGGGCGACGATCCTGTTTTTGAGGGAGGTCGTGTATCCTATCAGGGAACCCAAGGTATTTTGGCACAGGCAGAACACGAGGCAGCGCTGGGGTATGTGTTTGGCGAGAGTTTGCGTGAATCCCTCAAGCTCGGCATAGGTTACCTGTCGCTCGTCGTCGTCAATCACCGCCAAATGGTCGGCATATTTATGAAAATTCCACATCATGCCGTTTCTCTCCGTAGTTCTCTTATGACACAGTAATTCCCATGACCCGGCAGGATGAGCAGATCATCGGGCAATGAATCCAAATAAGGCTTCGTCCGTTGGTTGTATTGTTCAGTGCTGCCGCCGGGAAAGCGCGTGATGACCGCCCTGTCAGCAAGCAGAGAATCTCCCGTAAAAACGGCGGCGTCATTCCAAATGATGCAGCAGCTGCCCGCGGAATGTCCTGGGGTGGTCTGAAAATGAAAATGTTCGCCTTCCCATTGGTAATCCAATTGCTCCCTAAAGGAATGATTGGGAACCAAGGCATATTTCGAATCTTTCCCCTGAAAGGACTCAGCCAAATGCGTCCCGTTTTGTTCATCTTGACAGATAAGGAGGTAATAGATCCAATTCGCCTGGTTATTCTTCTCATCCGCAATCACTTCGGCACATCTGTGGGAACAGACAAGCGTCGTTTGAAAGTGCGTTTGCAGCAAGGGAATCCCGCACGTGTGGTCAAAATGTTCATGGGTCAGGAATATCGTTACTTCCTGAACTTGGGCCTTTTGAAGAAACGCAAGGAGGTCCGGCGAATCATTGGGATCCACAAGCAAAGCCTTGCGTCCTTTAACAAGGAGATAGGCATTCTCCTTGATTAAAGTTGAAGTAAAAACACAAAGGTTTTGATCATTGACGCTCAGGCAATGCATTGTGGGAGTCTTCTAAACAGTGATGTTATACTTCGCAAGGATCTTCCTGCCTTTTTCAAAGCTCGATAAGTCCAAAATGTCATCGGGGTCCAACGCGATGTCAAAAGCTTCCTCGAGGGCGGCAATCAAGCTCACGTGCCCCACCGAATCCCATGCGGGCACCCCCTGGAATTGCAAAGTTTTTGCCTCGTCTGCTCCAACTTCGAATGTTGATGTAAAGGCGTGAATATATTTTTCTTCGTTTGTCATTGCTCTGTTTCTGTTTTAAGATTCATTGCCTCCTACGAAATAGTCGATCCAATACTGAATTTTTTCCTGTCGCGTCAATTTCCCTTCCGGTGTTTGATAGGTGCGAATGGGCAGCGTCATGACGTCTTGCATGTTTAAGATGCAGGCACCGAAGGAAAAACCGACCCCGAAGGCCACCAGGCAAGCCGTCCGGATGTCGCGATGATTCAGGGCATGAATCAGGTCCAGACAAACCGTCGCCGAGCCGCAATTTCCATAGAGAGAGAAAGCCTCCGTTGAATATTTTCCCTTGGGGAGCTTGACCCGCCGCGCGATGCTGTCAACAATCTGCTTGTTGGCCTGATGAAAGGCGACGTAATCGATGTTGTCCAAGCTTGTTTGAGCAAAGTCCAAAGTCCGTTGGATGCATACGGGTGTGACTTCCGTTGCAAACTTGAAGACATCGAGTCCCTTCATCAAATCGTCGTACAAGTGCCAGACATTTCCCCTCTCGTCCGTCACTTCCAAGCCGGCGATGTCGGCCCGAATAGGCAGGGAAGATCCCCCGGCTGGGACAATCAATTTGTTCCAACCATCCCCCTTGGTGCCCGTATAGAAATAGGACGGGCGAGGCTCCTCCGTATGTTCTATCAGTGTGGCGACCGCGGCATCTCCGAACAACATATTCGAATTGCGGTTGCGCCTATCGGAATGCGTGCTCGCCAAATCACAAGTCAGCAACAGGATCTTTTTGGCGCTGCCGCCGGAAATCATGGCAAAAGCCGTTTGCAAGGCATAAACATGGGCAGAACAGACCAAACCGGCTACATCAAAGCAGGAACACTCCTCGTTGAGACCCAATCGTCCGTGCAAAATGCAGGAGGTCGCCGGCCAGAAATAGTCATGGGAACTCGATGCCACGATCATGGCATCGATTTCCTTTTTGTCAATTCCCGTAGCGGCAATTAAATCGTTGGCGGCAGCTTCGCATAAATCGGAGGCAGATGTTCTCTCGTCCACGACATGGCGCGTGCCTAGCCCTAGAATCTTTTTGTTCCTCTCCAACAATTTAACGTCGTTGTTGAAGAACGCGATCTCATCATCGATGCAGATGGATCCTTCCGGCACAACGGCGCTCATTCCGCTAATCTTCACATTCCTGAAAATTGATCGAGCCATGCTATCTCTTCCTTAAAAACTGGAGCAATCGATAATGTAATTTTGTCCCGTTATCCACTTGGACTGCCCGGCTGATAAATATACGATCATATTTGCGACATCCTCCACGTGTCCTATTCCAAACGGATATTTTCCTTCTGCATACTGCCGCTCTATCTCACCCGGCATCTCCGTGTCAATCAGACTGGGAGAAACACAATTGACGCGAATGCCCTGTGGAGCAACCTCACGGGCAATTGACCTCATAGAAGCAATCAGTGCACCCTTGGCGCCAGCATAACATGTCATCCCGGGAGGACAATGCACACCCGCTATAGAAGCTATACACACAATAGAACACCCCTTGCCGTTGTTGTTTCTCTTGTCCACAAACCCTTTCGTCATAAAGACGGGAGAAAAATAATTGATGTCAAAGACCTTTTGAATCGTTTTTCTATCCACAGCACGCAAGGGATGAATTCCGCCGGCACCGGCACAACAAACAAGTCCCTGAAACTTTCCGTATCTCTCTCTCAACTGTTTGACGTATGTCGGGAGCTCTTCAATGTCTTCCGCTAAATCCTTCACTTCAACATAAATACTCTCGGGTCGTTGAGCCTTCTGTTTCAACATCTGAAGTCTCTCCTCCCGACGAGCGACAGCCACCACACTCGCTCCCAGTTGATTCAAGAGCAGAGCGGTTGCTTCCCCCATGCCCGAAGAAGCTCCCGTTACAATGAAAATCTGATTGTCCGTAAACGAAATCATAGTAAACCTGCTTTCCGGGCAATGTCGCCGATTGTTTTCATCTCTTTGTAGTCCGCCATGGTTGTTTTCACACCAAACGAGGTGTCTAAAAACGCCATGGTTGCCATCACGGACAACGAATCCCATTCTGACAGGGTTTCCAAAACGGTGTCAAAATTGATTTCGTCTTCCGTCTGTAAAACGTCAACCATTTCTTTTAGAAATTCATCCTTTGTCATAATTTTTCTCCTTTCAATTATTGAATCCAATAGTTTATTTTTCTTGTTACTCAAAGCGGTTTTGGACAGGAATACATGTCGATATCTCCCTCGTTATATGTAGGCGGATCAATCAAGGTCGACGCGACCTTACGACAATTCAATTCCAAAGATGTATAAATTTGTTTCTCCATATGCTTTCTCTTGAGTTTTAGCTCACCAATATTCTCAGCCAAACTAGTCATACTAATCACAGCATATCCCGAAAATACTGCTTGTTTTTATAATAACACTCATCGGTTAATTCGAAAAAGTAATCAATCTCATCTTCAGCAACAATCCTAGCACCCCACATTTTATGGAAGCGGACGACTTTTTTGTTCCCTTTGCGAACATCATAACAACTTTTTTTAATGCCCAATTTTTCGAAGGATACTTGACGCGATAGCAACAAACCTTCTAAACTTTCCTCGGGTAAAGATCCATCCTTCATCAACCAACTTCCTGGAGTACACTGCGTTCCTCGGACATTATAAATCCTGTGTGTCCCCAGCGGCTCATGCTTTTTATTTTCGATGATGAAATACCATTCGTCGTCAAGGGTAAAATAGCGTTCCAAATAGGCAATTTGCTTTTCCAAATTGTTTTCCGTTTCGTGCAGGAAACGAGATTTTTTAGGATCACAGCGCAATGACAGGATAAAGGCGGCGTCATCCATCCGCACCTCTCGCAGATTCACATACTTTCCTTCCAGTGGTTGGAATTGGTGGTTATTTTTCATTGGTGCACTTCCTTAGAAAGTCATGGTAGTTCCTCGTGTAGTCGGATTCTTTGTAATGTTCAGAAGCGAGCACAACGAGCACACAATCCTCCGAAAAGTTTGTAAACTCTCGCCAGATATCGTGTTTGATATACAACCCTCGAGAGGGGGTGTCCAAGTGGACGGTCTTTCGCTCATTCCCGTCATCCAGAATAAAATCGCAACTGCCCGACACGCAAATGATAATCTGCTCCAACTTGTCATGAGCATGCTTGCCCCGGCAAACATCGGGCGAATTTCCCCAAATATAATAAACTCGACGAACGTCAAACGGGATGTCTTCATGCTCCTCGAGCGCGACAAGTTTGCCGTCATGATCACCGTGGACGACAAAATCTAGTAGTTGAGCATTCATATCAATTCCATCACTGTGACCAGCCTTCTTATTCGTCAATCAACTCTCACCCTTTGCTTCCATGAATAAACACGAATTCCTCAGGTTTCTCTGAGTATCCACCCGTTGCCTTTTTTCCCGTATGTGCATATCTCTTTCTTTTCTCTGTGGGCGGCAGTATATCTCTTTTTGAAAGAGATACCTTTCTTCAGCAATATTAGCTATTCTTTATGAATCATTTAAGCGTCTATCAGCGTAAAAAAAATGAAGGGGGACGCCTTTCATCATTAGGCTTAATTTGGATTTTATTCCTATCCACCAAAGGAGTGGATGGATCTCCTGTATGGTTCTGAATGCGAGGGAAAGAAATTTCTCGCTCCTTTATTTCTTCCTATTTGATCTTGCAAGCATAACATGTATCGAATCTTAGAAATTTTTTGCGCTCAAAATCTAAAAGCCCCATCTTTCCCGTGCCCTTATTTTTTTTGCCTGATAACAAAAAAAGTCTGGACATCTCTTTCAAAAAGAGATAGACAGAGTTTAGATAATCTCTCATGGTTGATATTCAATAATTTCTAAAACAAAATCGTCACAAATCAGCCCAAAGTAACATTTTTCTGTACGACCCTGCTTCCGCTTCGCCGCCTCGCGTCACCGACGCACTAGCATCCCAATCGGGAATTGAAAATCGTCTCTGGTAATCTGAATACTTGCGACCCGATGGTATTTCCTATATACTGCTCTCATGCCGATATCAGAAGACCTTTACAAACGAGCATGCCGCGTGATACCCGGTGGTGTCAACTCACCCGTGCGGGCATTCCGGCGCATCGAGAGGGCTCCTTTTTTTGTGACCGAGGCGCATGGAGCTCACTTGAAGGATGCCGATGGGCGCGAATACATCGATTACGTGGGAACATGGGGACCCGCCATCCTGGGACACGCACCCGAGTGCGTGGTGCAGGCGGTACAGCAGGCTGCAAAAAAGGGGCTCAGCTTCGGCACGCCGACTCCGGCTGAAGTCGATATGGCGGAAACCATTTGCCGTCTCGTTCCGAGTATTCAGAAGGTCCGCATGACCAGTAGCGGCACAGAGGCCACCATGAGCGCCATCCGTCTCGCCCGAGGATTCACCGGACGCAATCGCATCATCAAATTTGCCGGCTGCTACCATGGACATTCGGACAGCCTGCTCGTCGCGGCAGGCAGCGGAGCGCTTACGCATGGAGAACCGGACAGTGCCGGAGTGCCGCGCGATGTCGCGGCACTCACCCTTGTGCTGCCCTACAACGACGAAAACGCCGTGCGCCAGGCCTTCAAGAAGTATCGGGGAGAAATAGCCTGTATCATTGTCGAGCCCTACCCCGGCAACGCAGGGTTCTTCCTTCCGCGACCGGGGTACCTCGAATTCCTGCGCGACATCACGGCGCAGCACGGCGCTCTGCTCATCTTTGACGAGGTGATGACCGGCTTTCGCCTCTCTCCTTCCGGAGTGCAGGGGCTGCACGGCATCACACCGGATCTCACAACGCTCGGCAAAGTGATCGGCGGCGGGCTCCCCGTCGGCGCCTTCGGAGGAAGGGCCGACATCATGGACTGCATTTCCCCGCTCGGTCCGGTGTACCAAGCCGGCACCCTCAGCGGCAACCCATTGGCCATGGCTGCAGGGCTTGCTCAACTCCGTGAACTGGAGCGCATCGATGCATGGAGTCGGCTCGATTCCCTCGGAGCCCGCCTTGAGGATGGGGTGAGCAAAATCCTCCACGATGCCCATCTTCCCTACGTCTTCAAACGTTGCGGTTCTATGTTCTGCCTCTTCTTCACCGATGATGATGTCGTGGATCTTGAGTCCGCCCAAAAAACCGACTTCAATATCTTTCGTCGCTATTTCTTGAGTATGCTTGATCAAGGCATCTTTGTTGCCCCTTCGCCCTTTGAGACCGGTTTTATTTCCACTGCCCACTCCGAAGATGACATTGATGCCACCCTCCACGCCCTCTCACACGCGCTCTAGTGAAACCCAGGGCAAACGCATTGGAAATGCGTTTGCCATTTACAAGACAGCCGACGGCTGTAAGGCTGGTTGGACAAAAGCGCAGCTTTTGCCCGAAGGGCGAAGCGCCGATGGGGCGGCGCTGAGTCAATTTACGATTTCAAGGAATTCGCGCGCAAAGCGCGTTCCAGCAGAGCGAAGGCGCAAGCGGAATTTTGAAAATAATGCTGGTTGTTGGCTAGAAAGCGTCCGGAGATATGACGTACCATCTTGATGGCTTTGCGACATCGTCCATCGTCCATCGTACATAATCAACGGATTATGTCACATCATCTGCCGTTAAATACCTATTAGGCATCGCTTTTTCTTGGGACGGGTGTGCCTGTTTTCCTGCTCCTGAAGAAAATGCTTGACCTTCCGATGCATTGAGGTATATACCTAGGAGAAGGCTCGGAGGGCACGAAAATCGCTCTCTTCCTCTCATGAACACAATCTCACAAATCATCGTTACTATGACAGTTGGGACAGGAATAGCACTCAGCGCAGCAGAGCAAGCTCAACAACCTGCACCGAACGAAGGAGCAGCCGAATCCTCTCCGGCAAAGGTGTATTTCACCAGAGACATCAGTCCGGTGGGGCTGTTGAAGATCTACCACAAGGTGAACCAGGACATCAAAGGGAAGGTGGCTATCAAATGGCATTCCGGCGAACCAAACGGTCCAAACATCATTCCGGTGCCCATGGTCAAAGCTCTCCAAGCTGACATCCCGGACAGCTCCCTTGTAGAAACAAACTCCCTCTACGAAGGCGGGAGGGACACTACCGAGAAACACCGTGAAACTCTTAAAATCAACGGCTGGACATTCTGTCCTGTCGACATCATGGACGAAGAGGGCGCCGTAATGCTCCCCGTGAAGGGAGGGAAACGCTTCACGGAAATGAGTATGGGGAAAAATATCCTCAACTACGACTCCATGGTCGTGCTCACTCACTTCAAGGGGCATCCTATGGGCGGGTTCGGCGGCTCCATCAAGAATATCGCCATCGGGTGCGCCGACGGAAAGATCGGAAAGGCTATGGTACATGGCTCCACTCCGGAAAATACCTGGGCCTGTGATCAAGCTCCTTTCATGGAAAACATGGTCGAATCCGCTAAGGCTACCTTGGACCATTTCGGCAAGCGGATCACATTCATCAACGTCATGCGCAATATGTCGGTTGATTGTGACTGCATGGGCGTAGACGCCGCCCCGCCTAAAGCACGTGACATCGGGATCCTGGCATCCACGGACATTCTCGCCGTGGACCAAGCGTGTATCGATCTTCTTTACAAGCTGCCGGAGGATGAATTGCACGATCTCAAAGAACGGATCGAATCTCGTGGGGGGCTCCACCAACTTGAATACGGCGCGGAGATGGGTATCGGTTCTCGGAAGTACGAAATTATCGAAATTGAGTAGTTCTGCGATCGTTTCTATCACGGCTATAATCCCTGCTCGAAGTTAGCGATGTTAAAGGGCATATCCCCTGTCATCTCGCCGGAGCTTCTCAAGACTCTTGCAGAAATGGGACACGGCGATGAAATCGTCATCGCCGATGCCTACTTCCCCGGGCATTCCCTCCATTCACGAGTTTTACGTGCTGACGGCGTACCTGCGGATCTCCTGCTCGCCGGCATAGCTCCGCTCTTTGAATTAGATTCCTATGCCTCTCCCGTTATCATGATGGCTGCTGTCCCCGGAGACTCCCTTGATCCCACTGTTGAAGCCAGATACCGAACAGCTCTTCACTTCGATGACCCCATCGAGCGTATCGAACGCTTCGCCTTTTACCAACGCGCTCGCTCTGCTTTCGCCATTCTCATCTCCGGCGAAACGTCTCAGTACGGCAACATCATTCTTAAAAAAGGAGTCACGCCGATGGAACGACACTGAGGCGCCGGATGGCGCTTTGCGCCCTCAGGAGCCTATTTACGATTTACGAATTACGATTTGAAGGCTAGCGCGCTACGCGCGTTTTTGCGGAGCGAATGCGCAGCGGAATTTTCGAGGACGAGGGTGAGTTGACAGAAGGAAAGCATCCGGAATGATGACATGCCGGATTGCCTGTTTTCTTTCATCCACAGAAACGCAGGGGAGGAGGATTCAATGAGCCCGGAGACGATTGAAGTCGCGGAAAAAATGTATTGACAAGGACTCACTTCCTTTCTATACTGCGGCTGTGAGGGGAGTGAGAGACTTTTCCTTCTATCGGGCAGTAGCGCAGTCTGGTAGCGCACTTGCATGGGGTGCAAGGGGTCGTGGGTTCGAATCCCGCTTGCCCGACTACATTTTGAGTGTTACAAGGTCCTACGGGCAGAGGCGGAGGAACGCCTCCTATTTGCGATTTAGAGCAATGGTCGCAAAGCCATCAAGATAACACGGCATATCTCCGAACGCTTTCCTTGTAGCGACAACCCGTGATTTTCCTTACCACTTGCCTCAAGCTCACCTCACGACTCCTCAGCCCTGCGGTCTGGCCAATCGACCTTACAGCCGTCGGCCGCTTTCCGCTTTCGCTCCGCATATCCGCGCGTAGCGCGCTAAAATTCAAATCGTAAATCGTAAACGGCAAACGCATTTCTCATGCGTTTGCCCCGGGGATTGAACACGAGACGGCGTTACTTTTTATGAGGGATCAGCTCGCAGATGAGATCCTCAAGGAGGAGGCGCTTGGAAACGCGTGAGGCCATCTGCTTCAGTTCAATCATGGGGTATTCGGTACCGATGATGGCAGCGAAGGTAGCTCCGATTCGTTCGGCATGCTTGAGTTGTTTGGAGAGCTTGACATCACTGAGAGGCAACTCCACACGCACACCGGCATCGCGTAAGGTAGAGGCGAGCATGAGCATCTGTCCGCGCATCTCGGGGGCAGCAAGCGCCAGGCACACATCGCACACGTTGGGCGCCAACGCGGCGTCCCTTTGCGCCTTTGCCGCCGGACATGACTCAATGAGATGTTCTATCACGGCGTCGCCCATGGCAAAGCCGGTAGCGGGCATATCCAAACTTCCATCGGTCAGCGTTGAGACAAGGCGGTCGTACCTTCCGCCTCCCGCCACCGCGCGCAGCGTGTGCCCACGATCGAAAATTTCAAAGACGAGTCCCGTGTAGTACGCCAGTCCACGGACGACTCCCAGGTCCAGTTTCACGTAGTTGCCCAAGCCGCGCGCCTTTAGGTCTGTCTGCACAGCATCAAAGACGGGGGAGACTCCTTCAGGCGGATTGGCGATGAACTCAAGGATTTTTTCACGAGAGAGACCGAAAGCCTTGAATTTCTTTTCACTTTCTTCCGGCTTGTCTCTCTCAAGTTTATCCACCACTCCGAGGAAATCCTGCACCCTTTCCTTCTCGACTCCATTCTGTTGCGCGTAATTCATCCACACCTCCCGGTCGCTCACGCGCACCACAAAATCCTCCTCGGAGAACCCCAGCTCGCGCATACAATCGATAGCCAACGCCAACAACTCCGCATCGGCTCCGCTACCCTTTTCCCCTAGGATATCCGCATTAAACTGCACGAATTCGCGTAACCTGCCCTTTTGCGGCTTCTCATAGCGAAAACATGAGCCGATCTCATACCATTTGAACGGTTTGTTATAGTCCAAATAGCAGGAGCTCACGATACGACCGAGAGAAGCCGTAAGTTCCGGGCGCAGAGAGACATCTCTCTCCCCCTGATCCATAAAGCGGAACAGTTGATTGGGCAATTCCCCACCACTTTTCTTGAGGTAAAGGTCTGTCGATTCCAAGGTCGGCGCCTCCCACTCTACAAACCCATACTTCCTCGCTACCGTTCGCCATGCCCGAAAGAGATAATCTCTTGTCGCATACTGTTTCGGTGCAAAGTCTCGGAATCCCGGCAATGGTTGGAATTTTGTATCTGGCATAGTGCTGCTGTATTTTCCCCGGAGCTTTCTCTCGTGTCCTTACGCCTGTTTCGACGCACAGGGGCGAAGCAACGGGAAGAGGGTTCATTTTTACGGCTGATTTCTCATTCGCTCTTTGATAATGAGAATGGGAATAAAATTGAAGAGCCACACGACCCAGCGCACCGTGTCGAACTTCCGACGACCAACCGCCTTGATAAGCGGGATAAAACCGAAGAGGCGCACCAAGATGATGTGCGGGACACTGTAGATATATTCCTTGTAGAGAAGGGGATTTTGGGTTTCGGCCAACGCAAGCAAGCCGGCTGTACATGCATCCATCTTCCTTCTCTGTAGTTTGGATGTATTATTCTCGTGGTAGCGATAGCGAGTAAGTACTTCAGGCAAGGCATGAAAGCGGGTCCGGGAAATAAGGAAGAGCCAGAGGGCGTAATCTTCCGCGGGGCTCCACCGCTGCTCATATTGAGCTCCCGTCTCTTCAATCACACTTCGCCGCAACATAGCGGCCGTGTGCATCACACAGCAAGAAGTCATCAGTCGCAAGCTGATACTGTGATGATCCGTGGGCTGCCGATTAATGCCGTGGTTGCTCATCCACTCCACATAGCTACTCAAAACACCAACTTCCGGATGCTCTTCCATGTACGCCACCTGCTTTTCCAACCGAGTCGGCAGCATGATGTCGTCGTGGTCGAGTACAGCGAAGTACTCTCCGCGAGCGATTTTCATGAGTTTGTTGCGTGAACCGGATATTCCGAGGTTCTGCTCATTCACCTCGTAGCGAATCCGCTCATCCTTATATTCCTCCACCACCGCTTGCTTGCGCGCCTCAGGCGGCGAGTCGTCCAACAACAACAATTCAAAGTCGCGATACGTCTGCCCCAACACGCTCTCAATCGTTTCCCTCAAGACGGCGTCGCTCGTCTTGTACAGCGGGATGAGTACGGATACTTTGGGCATATCTTGAAAATCGTTTATTTTTTCGATGAGTCGTACATCGAAGCATAGTAACTCTCGTACGCTCCACTCGTGACGTGTTGCACCCATTCTTCATGGGTCAGGTACCACTGTACAGTCTCGCGCAAACCATTCTCGAAGGTATGCGACGGCTCCCATCCAAGTTCCGTGCGCAGTTTTTCTGCATCGATGGCGTAGCGAAGGTCATGCCCGGCGCGATCTTTGACGAAAGTGATAAGAGCATCACTTGTACCGACCGGGCGACCAAGCAATTCATCCGTGATGCGGACGAGTAACTTGACAACATCAATATTTTTCCATTCGTTGATACCCCCTATATTGTAGCTCTCGCCATCCGTTCCACGGTGGAAGACCTCATCGATGGCGGCGGCATGATCCTCTACGTGCAGCCAGTCCCGGATGTTCTCCCCCTTGCCATAGACGGGCAGTGGATTGCCCTCACATATATTGTGAATGCACAGAGGTATCAACTTTTCCGGGAACTGGTAGGGTCCGTAGTTATTTGAGCAATTTGTGATCACGACGGGCAGACCATACGTGTCATGGTACGCGTGCACAAAGTGGTCAGAGCTTGCTTTGGAGGCGGAGTAAGGGCTGTGCGGGTTGTAGCGAGTCGTTTCGCAAAACGCCGCCTCACCGGGTCGGAGGGCACCATATACCTCATCGGTGGACACATGGTGAAAACGGCGAGGGAAATTGCTCTCGCTATTTTCCCAGTATTCGCGCGCAGCTTGTAGCAATGCCAATGTCCCCAGCACATTGGTCTGCGCAAACACAAATGGGTCGCGTATTGAGCGATCCACGTGACTTTCCGCGGCCAGGTGAATCACACCATCCACCCCCTCATCCGCAAAAAGTCCACGCAGCATCTCCAGATCGCAAATATCTCCATGTACGAATTGGTAATTCGGTTCTTTCTCAACATCCTTGAGATTTTCCAAATTCCCGGCATAGGTCAACTTGTCAAGGTTGATGATATGGTAGTCGGGGTACATGCGCACGAATCGGCGCACAACGTGGGATCCGATGAAGCCCGCTCCCCCGGTTATCAATATGGTACGTCTCTTTCCTGTAACTTTGTCCATAGTCTCATTTTGTTTCATAGGTAATTTCAGCGAGCGAGTAAGGATTGCGCATGCTGCACAATGTTGGGCACGTTCATCCCGAGGTCATGCAGTACCTGTTCCCCCGGCGCAGAGAAGCCGAAGTCATCGATGCTGATCACATCCCCTTGTTCGCCCACGTAACGGTACCACAAGTCTCTTTTCCCTGCCTCCACCGCCAGTCTCCTCTTGCATCCGCTCGGCAACACATCTTCCCGATACTCCGCGCTCTGACGATTGAACCTCCACATTGACGGCATGGACACAACCCGCACACCCCGCCCAAGCTGAATCGCCGCCTCCAGGGCAAGGGCAACCTCCGACCCGGTGGCGATGATGATGAGCTGAGGTCCTTCGTCTCCTTCTTCTCGGAGGGCTACATACGCACCGCGAAGGGTTCCCTGCCTTCTCCGGTCTGCAGTGAGATCCCCGACGATGCTGCTCAGGGAGGGGATATTCTGTCGCGTCAGGATGAGTGCCGTGGGACCGTCCTTTCTCTCCATGGCGCAGGCCCATGCTCCCGCCGCTTCTTCTTCATCTGCCGGACGCACCACGTCGAGGTTCGGGATGACGCGCAACCCGGTCACAGTCTCCACCGGCTGATGGGTGGGTCCGTCTTCCCCTACTGCCACAGAATCATGGGTAAGCACATAAGTGACAGGCAACTTTGCCAAAGCCGCCACTCGAATAGCCGCGCGCATGTAGTCCACAAACACGCAGAAAGTTCCGGCAGATACGCGGAAAAGACCATCGTAGGCGATGCCATTGCAGATGGCAGCCATCGCGTGCTCACGAATGCCGAACCAGAAGTTGCGACCGGAGTAATTCTGAGCCGAGAAATCCCCCACGCCCTTGAGGTAATTTTTGTTGGAGGAGAAGAGATCTGCACTGGCGGAGAGGAAGGCGGGACAATGTACCGCTATGGCGTTCTCCACCACAGCGGCAGAGGTACGCGTTGCAACCTTGTCCTTCGCCTCAAACGGCGCGAGAATCTTAAGGGTTTCTTGAGCAGGCAAGCCTTGCGAGGCCAGGTTTTGCCCCGCGTCCAACTGTGCAGCCAGATCCGGGTTCTCTGCCCTCCACGCGTCAAAATCTTTCTTCCACTCAGCGTAGTCCGCCGCCCTTTGTTCTGCCAAGCGAGCCATATACTCGCGTACCTCATCGGACACGTAGTAACGTTGATCCGTGGGCAATCCCCAATTGGCGTGCGCCTCTTGCCATGCTTTGGCTCCTCCCTCACCGTGTCCCTTCGTGGTGCCTTCAAAGCCGGGCACTCCCTTAGCGATGGTCGTGTGAGCAATAATGAGCTTGGGACGTCCGTTCTGTTCAAGCCGTGCCGTCCGCAGCGCGTTCTCCACTTCCTGGAGGTTGTGTCCGTCAATCTCGCAGGCATCCCAGCCCTGCGCACGAAAGTAGGTCGCCACATCGTCCACTTGGGTCACCCCAATGGGAGCGTCCAGAGTGATTCCGTTCGCGTCGTAAATCAAGACGAGATTATCCAGTTGTAAGGTACCGGCTATGGCGACCGCTTCGCGCGAGATGCCCTCCTGGATACAGCCATCGCCGGCGAGGCAGTAGATGGTCTGGTTGAAGATCTCGTGCTTCGACGTGTTATAACAAGCCGCGGCATGTTTGGCAGAAATGGCGAAACCGACTGCATTCGCTATTCCCTGCCCCAACGGACCCGTCGTGCACTCCACCCCGGGGCAGCAACGGTACTCCGGGTGTCCGGGCGTACACGATCCTTTCGCACGAAACGACTTGAGATCCTCCATACTCACTCCGAACCCGCTCAAGTGTAACCATGCGTATAAAAACATCGATCCGTGACCACCGGACAAGACAAAGCGATCACGGTTGATCCACCGAGGTTCCGCCGGATTCACTTTCATCAACTTGCCATACAGCACCGCCCCTATCTCTGCGCATCCTAAGGGTAACCCCATGTGTCCGGACGCTTTGTCAAAAATAGCATCGATTGCAAGCCCTCTGGCTTCGTTAGCTGCTCGTTGTAAAATTTCCGCCTTCATGCGCGCCGCTAGTATACCAGTTACTTGTCTTTTGTAAAGAGAATTACGATATGCGCGCCGGACGGTGCCTGTGTACGATGGACGATGGACGATGGACGATGTAAAAAATTCCGCGCCGACGGCGCAATCTTAGCGAAGCGGAAGCGCAGCGGAATTTTCAAGCAACGCGGGATATTGGTTAGAAGGGTTTGTTGGTAGGTCGGTCGTCCTGACGCTTCGGTACCACATTACCTCAGCGCCCTGCGGGCAAAAGCTGCGCTTTTGTCCAATCCCCCTCCGAGCCCTCGAGGGCTTTCCCGGCTTTGCTTCCATCGTCCATCGTCCATGATTCCGTCCATTGCACATAATCAACGGTTTATGCTACATAATGTGTCGCTAACTACCTATTAGGGCTGCTTTTTCTTGGGACGGATGTGGCTTTGAACTTCCTGGCACCCTTTTTTTGTGCCAGGAAACTGTTGTATTTAATTTGGCTCAGTCCTACCACAGTGTTGATTTTTGAAGAATCTTCATGCTGGTAGACTTAATATGTCAGAATTACCAAGACAATGGGTGAAGCCATTACCCTCTACACCTTGGTCAACGAGTAACATTGGATGCTTCTTGCT
Organism: uncultured Akkermansia sp.; assembly: GCA_947628035.1. Classification (GTDB taxonomy): domain Bacteria; phylum Verrucomicrobiota; class Verrucomicrobiia; order Verrucomicrobiales; family Akkermansiaceae; genus Akkermansia. Next base: position 23,519 of record CANQYL010000003.1, read on the forward strand.
TATGTTCTCATGAGCGAAGTTATTATCGACGAGCGATAACCCTACTCGAACATTCTTATTTAAAGATTTGTTCATTTTTGTGTTTTTTCAACACTGTGGTGGGACAGAGCCTTTAATTTTGCGATCCACAGCAGCCGCCTCACGGCTGCTTTGTGCTTGACAAGGATGGTGGCACCTGCTATAAGGAGGGCGCTATGGCACGCGACGTCTATGTCGCTTCTCTCGCGGGAGAGTAGTGGTACGGAAGACGGGACGTGCCTTATTAACGGAAGCATGAGGAAGATGTTCAATAATCTGCGGGAGCTGTTCCGAGTACCGCGCGTCACTCCGGCGAGTGAATATGCGGAGCGGTTCCGCGCAGTTCGTGCCGAAGCGGTGAGGCGTGCGGTTGGGCTCGTGTCGCGAGGGAACGTGCAGTTGGTTGGCGGTAGTTACGTGTGCTACACCGCGGCTTCCAAAAGTAACGTTGCCATCGGCAAGTCTAAAGAGGTTTTATGATTCGTCATGACTAGGTGTGGTGCATCCGAGGAGCCGAAGGATGAGAAGGATAAAACTTGGTTTCTCAGCTGCTGGCGGGAGTACGATGAAAGCTTTGGAGAAGCAGAGGCCTCGGTGAAACTATGTGAGCAGCTATCTGGTGCGACGAATGTTGATGTGATCAATCTATTACGGCAATCCGGTCGGTTGGCAACAGGTGCAATTAAGGCTTCTGCGGAAAGCCGAGAGCTGCTGCAACGCGCTTCTGCACTGGCGAGAGATGCAGTGAAGATGGCAAGTATACAAGCCTCACAGATTGCCGCACATCGTGCAAGCCAGATACGTGGCATATATGGTGGACAAGACGAATTGATACTTAGGGAACTGATGCCGAAGTATTCTGATGAGTACGTCCCGGCTGTTGACTACTTGCTGGATTTGGGTAGGAGAATTCAAGAGAACGGTACATGTTGCATTGCTGACGATGAGTATCGGTTGATCCGGGACAAACTCCATTCTGCAGTTGATTTCGTGCGCGAATACGAAATCAAAGCTCAGGAAATAGACAACCGCATACGCGCCGAACGGCATGAATTAAGAAATAATACATGGGGTGCCCTCTTGTGGGCATTTGCCGGACTACTATTAGGATTTGCGTTAGATTGGCTGTTCAGCTGCATCACTTCGATGTGAAAACTCTATGTCAGGAGAACAAAAAGGGCCTGTCTTTATCACAAGGAAGCCAGATGATCAATTCACTTCGAGTTATCCGCAGGTGGATGCCTCCGTTGATGAGTATATTCAAAGCAGGGGGGAATATCCCATCCCGGCAATCAATGAGCTTCGTTACGCTGTTCGCCACTTGATTGACGCCGTCCTTGCTCCTGATAAAAGCAAGCAGAAAGAAAGCTGGGAGAGGGCTCTGAGGCACGTTGACCGCGCCAGGTATGATATTCCCGAATACGAGTGTAGCAGCCTCAGATTGCGGGTTGAAGCGATGTTGGGTACGGATGCGTACAAACGATATCATCATATAGTCGTTAAGTGTATCCCAAACTATTACCGACACATGATCGCCTTTTACGAAACGTACGAAGAACTCAAAACATTCCCTGCCCTCGATAAAAACAGTAGCGTGTACGAGCAGCGGTGTAATCGCATGATTAGGACGGCACAGGAATTTCTGGATGATATCATCAAAGCAGAGCCTTTGATTTGTGCTGCCATGGAGAAAGAAGATCGACGTAAACGTAATTTCAAAATATGGAAGATATCCATTTTCTTTGGTATGGCGCTTTTGAAGCTCATCGTCTCCCATCTTATCTTTTAGAACCTTCTACTTGCTAGGTCTCCCCGCGCCCCGCGCGGGAACTTTTCAATCGTACATCGAAAGTTGACTTCCTGGCACCCTTTTTTTGTGCCAAGAACCTGTTGCATTTAATTTTGCGATCCACAATGTCTGTTGAGCATCGCTTTTTCTTGGGACGGATGTGGTGCTTTTTATGCTTTTGCAAATGCTGCTGTTCTTTTTCCTTGACATCTTCCTGCTGAGATTATAGACTGCGCTTCGTCCACACGGAAAACGACGCGGGTGTCGTTCAGTGGCAGGACACGTGCTTCCCAAGCATGTAACGCGGGTTCGATTCCCGCCACCCGTATCAAGCGCACAACCCTCCCCTTGCGGAGGGTTGTTTTTTTATGAGCCAATCGCAAAAGAATCGGTTATTTCTCTCCCAAGCGCAAAATCAAGACCTATCGTCCTGAAGTCTCTCTCTTTTTAGGCTAAGCCGACAGCGCGACGGACGCGAGAGAGGGTTTTAGAAGCTTCTTCGCGAGCGCGAGCAGCGCCGGTGGAAAGAACATCGTCCACGTACTCCGGATGGGCGAGCACCCATGCACGTTTTTCTCGTGCAGGGCGAAAGTATTCCCAGTAAGCCTCAAAGAGGTCTTTTTTGAACTGCCCGTAGCCGACGCCGCCGGAGTGGTGCTGGTCCAGCATCCTATCGTATTGCATCGGGGATGCGAAGAGTTTGTAAAGTGCAAGAATGATGGAGCCGTCCGTCGGTTTGGGGTCCTCCAACGGCGTAGCATCTGTGACAATCTTTTTATTGATGAGTTTGCGCACTTCTTTCTCATCACCAAAAATAGGTAAAGCGTTGCCGTAGCTCTTACTCATCTTTTGACCATCCAGTCCCGGCACAATGGCGGTGGACTCGCTGATAATGGGTTCCGGGAGTTTGAAGAGGTCCGCGCCGAAGGCATCGTTCATTTTGCCGGCGAGATCGCGCGTGACTTCCAAATGCTGCTTTTGGTCCTTGCCGACGGGAACCGCGTCGGAATCGTAGAGCAAAATATCCGCCGCCATGAGGGCAGGATACGCAAAAAGCGCATGGGTAGCGGCTATGCCACGAGCCATCTTTTCTTTGTAGGAATGGCAACGTTCCAGCAGCCCCATCGGGCACACGGTCGAAAGAATCCACGCCAATTCATTCACCTCAGGCACGGCCGACTGGGCAAAGAAAACCGCCTTCTGCGGATCCAAGCCGCAAGCCAAGAAATCCACAGCGAGGGCACGCGTATTGGCGCGCAGTTCATCGGGGGATGCCATGGTCGTCATGGCGTGATAATTGGCGATGAAGTAGAAGGCCTCGCCCTTGTTTTGGAGTTGGACGGCGGGAAGGATTGCGCCGAAATAGTTACCAATGTGGAGTTGGCCGCTAGGTTGGAGTCCGGTTAGAAATCGCATGTGAATCAAGTTGGGTTCGTAGAAGTTGGGTTGGTCATGGAAGAGATTTCTGAGCGGGTTGGTCATCCTCTTCCCGCGAAAGCACCTTGTGCAGATAACGCTGTAAGCTGGCTGCATTGTAGGCTCCCTCGATGGTGCGCAGTTTCACACCCTCCGTGTACAGTACCGTGGTAGGCACCTTGGTGATGCCGAATTGCTCAGCCAAGGCAGGGTACGCATCTGCATTGACTTCCACGACCTGCACACTCCCCTTCTCTTCCTGCGCCATCAGTTTGAGCTCCCGTATCATGTCCCTACTGTGCGGACACCACGGCGCCGTGAAACAGAGCCACAGCGTGCGTCCGCTCACTCCGGTCACCTGCTTGATATCTTGCCCACTGTATGCGCTGTACAATTCAAACCGCGGTCCTGTCGGCAGCCCCTGCGGAGCTGTGATGGAATCGGATCGCACCGTAAGATTTTCCCGTTCCGGACGAGGAGCCGGTCTGGGAATAGTGGGCGGGACATTTTGGGGAGCATTTCTCTCCTCGTCCTCATCGCTGCACGCGCAGAGGATGAGACTTGCCGAAAGCAAGGCCAAGGAGAGAATTCTTATCCGCATGCGCCGTATCATGGCCTATTTACACGGGACTGTGAAGTCGATTTCGTGTCCTAATGCAATTTTGCGCGCCGCCAAAATCATCTCCGACGCGAACTCATGGCCAGCAAGCGCAGCGCGTAATAAAGCAACATCGCTATCGAGGAGAGCGCGGCGGACACATATGTCATGGCTGCCCAGCGCAACGCCGTCCGCGTGTGATCATGCATGGTGTAGGAGGCCTCCCCGGAATTCTCCAGCCACGCCAACGCTCGCCGTGAGGCGTCAAATTCCACCGGCAATGTCACCAACGCAAATAAAGTTGAAGTACCGAAGAGCGCCAGACCGATCCAAGCCACCGTGGCTCCCGCGCCGGACGCTGCCAGGATGAGTCCTACCAACAGCACAATCTGACCAAGACGCGTCCCTATATTCACCACCGGCACCATTCGTGACCTCAATCCCAGCCAAGGGTAGGCCTTGGCGTGTTGCACGGCATGTCCGCACTCGTGCGCCGCCACGGCGTTGGCTGCCACCGTGGCCTGCGAATACACCATATCGGAGAGGTTGACGGTACGATTCAGAGGGTTGTAGTGATCGGTGAGTTGACCTTTCACATGGGTTATCTGCACGTCATCGAGTCCGTAGGCATCCAGCATGGCGCGCGCGATTTGAGCTCCCGTTTTAGAAGCGGACTCGGCGGAATATTCTTTCATGCGTGACTGCATACGCGCTTGGACAACCATACCGATGAGACCTGCTATGCCGATGAGGATGAGTCCTACGGCACTGACTCCGTCGAGGGTTCCGTAACTCATGCTTCGTGGAACATAATAATATTCCTGAGCGAATAGGATGAATTGTAGCGTTGCAATCATGGTTTTATTTTCGTTTTTAGGTTAAAATTTTACGTTGAGGAGTGCATGGCTTCTATATTTTTACGCAGGTGCACGGCTCCCGTTCGTCTCACCGGTGAAAGGGCAAAATAGTTCTGCCACTCTTCGTCACCCATCGCCGCCAAATCCTTTGCCTGCACTCTCGCTACTTTCGCCGGCATCAGCAACCGCGCATCTACCCTGCCCTTGCTCTCTCGGCTGTTCCACGGACAAGCCTCTTGGCAGGCATCGCAGCCGTACATCCTCTCACCCAGCGCCTCTTTCACTTTCTCCGGCATCCTTGCCCCTTCTCCGGCCTCTATTGTCCAGTACGCCAGACAGAGCCGTGCGTCGCAACTACCGTCCCGAAGGGCTCCCGTGGGACACGTCTCCTCACAGCGTCTGCATTTTCCGCAGTGATTGGCTATGGGTTCGTCTGTGGGCAGATCAAGCGTTGTAAGGATGCCGGCCAGGAAACAATAGGATCCTCCCTGCAGACGCACCAGCAGACCATTCCTGCCGATCCATCCCAATCCCGCTCGTGCGGCAAAGAAGCGCTCACTGACCGGTCCGCTGTCCGTGAAACACCTCTGCTCTCCCCCGTAAAAGGAAAGCGTCTCATCCAGATCCGCGAGCTTGGCTGATATGATCTTGTGGTAATCTTCTCCCTGGGCGTAGCGAGCCATAGTGCCGCTCTCTCTCCTCGCATCCGAGCGCGGGTATTCGTAGGTGAGCATGATGATACTCTTCACCCCCGGTAGGAGCAACTGCGGATTCTCCCGCGCGCTCAGATGTCTCTCCATCCAGCTCATGTCTGCATGGCATCCCGTTTCTACCCAGTGACGCAAGAAATTTCCCTGATCGGCATCTGCGGGCGCCACACCCATTCCCGAGAACCCCAGCTGCATCGCCGCGTATTCTACTGCCTGACGAGCTGCCTTCATGTCTCTGAGGGTGTTTCCATGCGCTTGAACGGCTCCTCCAACCACTTGCGCAATCGCGTCGCTATCGGCAAGGCTTTCACCACCTTCAGCCCCGCTCTGCCGATACGCTGCCGCCAGGTTCCATCCGGTCGTACGGCTGCTTTGTACGCTAAACGCTGCATATTGGCTGAGGCATCCTTACAACCCAGATTGGCGGCCTGTTTGTACAAGCGGATGGCTTTGTCAAAATCCCGTGGAGCGCCTAGTCCGCGCTCGTACATAGCCGCCAAGTTGTTGATGGCTCTCGCATCGCCGACCTCTCTGCCCAACTCGTAAATTTTCCGCGCCATGCGCAGGTTTGGTCCGTGCATTCCCAACCCGTTCATGTACATATAGCCTAGGTAAAAGAAGGTATTTGGGGTGCGTGGGGCGGACTTTGCTACTTCGAGCAGGAGAGAGCGCGCTTGGGCGTAGTCAGGGTTGTGTCCCACACCATTGATGAGGTAGCGAGCCAGTTCCACGCGCGCCTTGGGAAATTGGGGCGAAGCCGCTTGAAGCATGAAGTGAAAAGCATCCTTGGGAGAAGCTTTACAACCGATACCTCTTTCGTAATAGAGAGCCAAGCGGTACGTGGCCTCACTGCGTCCGGCATTCTGTTCTTCCGCTACGGGTGCAGAATTTTCCTGTCCGGTTTTCTGTTGTGCCATTTCCTTGGCCAGATCGAACGCTTTTTTGGGTTCAGGCGCTATCCCCTTGCGTTTACCCTCGTAAACATCCAGAAGCATGAGCTGAGACGGAACATGTCCCGCTGCCGCACACTTTTCCAGCATCTGCGGTACTGCACTTACGTCCCGTATCGTATGGTCTTCCAACATTGTACACGCATGGGCGTACACGCTTTCCACATCCTCCCTTCCCGCCACGTGTCCCACGCTACGCCCCTCCCCGACTCCGACCATCACCATAGCCAAAGCCGCAGAGAGAATTGCTCCTTTTGTGAACCTTCTCACGGTTCTTGCATTCTATCACAGACACCGTGACTTGTCTAGCACGGTAAGCCGAGGTAAACGCATGGGGACATGCGTTTGCTATTTACGATGTGAATGCTAGCGCACTTCGCGCGGGGAGGCGGAGCGGAAGCGCAGCGGAATTTTTTACATCGTCCATCGTCCATCGTACATGATTCCGTCCTTCATACACAATCAACGATTTATGCTGATTAACGTGCCGTTAACTACCTAATTAGGATGCTTTTTCATGGGACGGATTAGATGGGAAATGCGTTTGCTCTGCACGATGATTCATGGTAAACTGTGCGGCATAGCAAAGTCGCTCACAGAGCTTGTGGCAAACTCCCCTGCTTTTGCCGGGGAGATGGGGAGGTTGCGTAGCGAGGGGACGAAGGAGAGACCTGTGGTGTTTCCGGCGGTGTGTCCGGCAGCGTATTCATTTGTGGCAGCCATGGTGGCGGAGGCAGTGGAGAGGGAGCGCCGAGTGTGGGTGGTGGCGGATTCATTGCCCACGCAGGAGAGAGTGGCGGCGGAGTTCCCGATATGGAGTCATTTACCCGCTGTCATGATTCCGGAACAGGATTGGAACATCAATCGCAGTGTGGCGGATCCCGACAGCACGGCTGAGCGACTTGAGGCGCTGTATCGAGTGACCCGCGGAGCAAGGGAGGAATGCCGAGTTGCCCTCGTGACATCCGCCGGTTTGCAAGAATCCGTACCAAGATTTGAAGAACATGAGGCAAGAGTCCTCCGATTGCACTGTGGGATGCGAAGTTTGCCGCCTGAAAAGTTGATTGAGCGACTTAAAAAAAGTGGTTTTGAAAGAACGGATCAGGTAACCTCACGCAACCAATGGAGTATGCGTGGAGGCATCATGGATGTGTTTCCCTTGCAAACCGCGTGGCCCCTGCGTATTGAGTATTTCGGCGATGAGGTGGAAAGCATCCGTGCTTTTGACGTGGATTCCCAACTTTCTTTTCGTAAGCTGGACACCGTCGATCTGATGTTGGAAGAACCAAAATCAGAAATGACCCTGCGTGATCTCATCTCCGAACGAGATTGCGTTGTAAGCCTGCCTGGATGCGGAGTGCCGGGTGACGTTCTTTTATACGAAACCCCTCCTGACGCCGATGGTTCCCTCATCACAGCCGAACGTCTGGCAGATTCGGATGCCCTCTCACTCTTTCCGACACCGTTGGGGTCCTTTGACACCGGTGATTTCGTGATGCAGGAAGCGAGAAGACAGTACGCGCGCGCTTCCCTGCAGCAACGGCGAAAGGAAAAGTGGAGATTGGTCATGTACTTCGCGCATGAAAGCGAAAAGAAGAGATTTGAGGAGATATGCGCCGGTGATACCGCATGGGATGCGGTACAAGCAAGAATAGGAGCTTTACCTTTTGGCTTCACTGTACCATCCGCGAAGTTGGCTGTGTTGAGCGCGGCTGAAATTTTCGGACGCCATCTGTCGCCGAGAGTCCAACGACGAAGGGCAAGAGAAGAGCGTATCCGAGCGTCCCAATCTCAAACCCCTCTCCACGAAATTCAGTCCGGAGACCTCGTTGTCCACGCCGCTCACGGCATCGGTTCATTCATTGGCATCGTGCGCCATGAGGAAACAGGAGAGGAAGAACTGCACATCCGGTACGCCGGGGGTGTGTTACTGCGGATTCCACTCAGTCAATCCTACCTTGTCTCAAAATATGTCGGACTCGGCACAAAGACCCCGGAACTCAATAAACTCGGAGACTCGAGATGGAAGAGAGCTTGTAGGGCGGCGCAAAACGCCGTGGCCGATTATGCAGCTCAGTTACTGGAAGTACAGGCTCAGCGCGAAAGCAACAAAGCTGAGCCCCATCCTCCGGATTCTTCGTGGATGTGGCAATTTGAGGCCTCCTTCCCCTTCCGCGAAACGCCGGATCAACTCACCGCCATTCGCGCCACCAAGGAAGACATGGAATCCACTCGCCCCATGGATCGCCTCATCTGCGGCGACGTGGGGTTCGGTAAAACGGAGGTGGCTCTGCGCGCGGCATTCAAGTGTGTGACCGGTGGACGACAAGCGGCTCTCCTCGCACCCACGACCGTGTTGGCCAACCAGCACTATCACACCTTTCGCGAGCGGATGAGTGAGTATCCCATCCGCATTGAAATGCTCAGTCGATTCACTCCCACCAAGCGCGTCAAAGACATCTTGACAGGCATTCAGAACGGGGATGTGGACATCGTCATCGGTACCCATCGCCTGCTCTCCAAAGACGTCAGCTTTCACAATCTCGGTCTCGTTGTCATTGACGAGGAACAACGCTTCGGCGTACGCCACAAGGAGCAATTTAAGCGTTCCTTCCGTATGGTGGATATGCTGACTCTCTCCGCCACTCCCATACCGCGTACTCTCTACGTGGCTCTCATGGGCGCACGCGACATGAGCACGATCAACACACCGCCACCCAATCGTCTGTCGGTCCAGACGATCGTGTGTCCCTACAACGAAGAGGTCATCGCGCAAGCTATCGAACGGGAACTGGCTCGGAAGGGACAGATATTTTTTCTGCACAACCGAGTGCAAGGTATTGAGTCCATGGCATTGATCTTACAAAAACTTGCCCCAAAAGCACGTATTGCTATTACCCATGGTCAAATGGACAAAATGGATTTGGAGTGCATTATGCGCGACTTTGTTGATGGCAAGACAGATATTCTTCTCTCGACCACTATCATTGAAAGCGGCATCGACATCCCGAATGCCAATACCATCATCATTAATCGCGCCGACCGGTTCGGTCTGGCCGACCTTTACCAATTACGCGGACGGGTTGGGCGCAGTAATCAAAAGGCATACGCTTACCTCTTGCTGCCGGAGGAAGCTCTATGCACGGGAGATGCCCGTCGAAGAGTGTCGGCTATCCGTCAATACACGGAACTGGGCAGCGGCTTTAAAATCGCCATGCGTGATTTAGAAATACGCGGCGCAGGAAACTTGCTGGGCACTCAGCAGAGCGGACATATCGCTGCAATCGGCTTTGAACTGTACTGCCAACTTTTACGGCAGAGCATTGATTCTCTGCGTGGGGTTGCTCCCACGAGACGTCCGGATGTTCAAGTGAAGGCAGATTTTCTTTGTTTGAGCGAATCGATCTACACCACCCAGACGCAGAACTTCTTTCAGGCCGGCGCATTTATACCCTCATCATACGTACCTTCCACACGTGGACGCATGGAATGCTACACCCTTCTGGCGCAAGCGAATTCTTCGGAATCACTTAATGAACTTTCTCGTCAATGGACGGATCGTTACGGGTCGTTGCCCCAGGAAGCTCTCAATTTACTTATGCTGCAACGTATCAAGATATGCGCTGCCGCTCATCAAATTTCATCGGTGGAAGTTCGGGGTTCCAGACTCATGTTAACCCGCAACGGTGATTTTATCTTATTCAACCGCCGCTTTCCTCACCTTAAACAGAAGAAACCGGAGGAAAAATTGATTGAGATCATCCGCCTACTCTCCGAGATCTGAGGACTCAATCAACCCGCGCAAGACTATGTCGTTGCCGTAGCGTTCACTTTCTACGCCGACGAGACGTTGCTCCGAGTCCAAATAATTTCCGGGCAGCACATATTCATCACCTCCGCTCAGGAAGGGTGAAAAAATTTGCACCCATTCATTCACATAACCACCTTCCAAAAACTTGCGTAATAAATGACCACCACATTCCAGCATGAGCTGTACAATTCCATATCGCTTGTAAAGCTCTTCGAGCATCTCTCCCAAATCTTCCACATTTTCAATCACCACGGTGCGATCCGCTTCCCTGTCCGACAATAAATTCAGAGTCTTCGGCAAGCTGTCCCTATGCCTCGTCAATACAATTCTCAGAGGTTGCTTTTTGACCGGTGACACCTCGTTCAACGGAGTTCTGACGGTCAACTGAGGATCATCTTCCCGTGCCGTCCTGCCACCTACCAGAATGGCGTCGCTCTCCGCACGCAATTGATGCACATAGCGCCGAGCCTCTTCTCCGCTGATTTTCTTCTCCCCTCCCCTTCTGACGATCCGTCCATCCAACGTGCTCGCTATCTTTGCCACCACCCACGGTCTTTTCCTCTCCACGGCGTACATCCATGGTTTTAAAAGAATCTTACAGGCCTCCTCCTCCACCCCTCCCGTCACTTCAATTCCGGCGGCTCTTAAAATTGCATCGGCTCGTCCTTGATGCCTTCCATCCGGATCCTTCACCCCGTAATAAACTCGACCTATACCTTCCGATATAATGGCTTCTGTACACGGAGGCGTTTTCCCATAACTCGAACAAGGTTCAAGAGTGACGTATAATTCCGATCCTCGCAGCAAATGACCGTTCCCTCTCTTCTTCGCATCCTGAATAGCCCGTATCTCAGCATGCGCCTCCCCTGCCCTCTCATGATATCCCTCACCGATTAATTTCATCCCTCGATAGATGACAGCTCCCACGGGAGGATTCGGACTTGTCGTTCCTATACCCAATCTCGCCTGCTCGATGGCTTGCATCATGCGGCGTCTTATCTCTCCCTCGTCACTCAACTGTGTCATTTCTATCCTGATGATTAATTATTGTAAATTCGAATTCATCATCATCTACTCGGTGAAAAAGTGAATAGTCATCTCTTTTTGCTTAATCATTCACGAGTTAGGAAAAATTATCCCTGTTAATAATTGGGTTAATAATTAAGGAGCTTCGTGGATAAATATCTTTCATCACCTCTTATTCATTTCTTATTAACTGATTTATTAACATAAGATGTTAATAAATATTTAACAAGTTGATCATCAATCATTTGTTAAGAAATCATAGAAGAAGACAAAAGGAGCTATCACGGGTATAGCTACATTGTAAGCTAACGTGCCGGGTACATCGATGGCAAGAAAATCCAGCTTTCCTAAGACAAGTCCGGTCGGTGTTTTTTTGCTGGGCACTCTGTATTCTTCAATCCATTGAGATGAATAACCCGATAGCTCAGCATGAATCGCATGACGATGCGCTCCCGGTGGAAGAGCATTCATCCATCCTCCCGGTTCCTTCTTGATACATTCTGCCAAAGATTGCATTTGGAAATATCCATCCGGTCTCTGTAGAACTTCTGCCATGTGAGAAGAAATCAAATGGTACTCCATGTTGTTTCCCCTGCTCTTCAACCGAAAATAAGGTTTGCTCTCCTGTCTTTGAAAAACCGAGTCATGAATGAGCGGATACCTCAGTTTAAATCGTGCCGGATATGCTCCCAAATACCACGCCTCCCCAACTTTGTATAAAGGCATCTCTCCCTGCTTCAACAAATGTCCCTCGTAATAACTCCCAACCTCTTCAACATTCTTGTGTGTTTGCATGTAGGCACAGGAATCCAGCAACGCCGCAACCATGAACGCCACCACAACTCTGAATATCTTCTTCACCTCATAAGGGTACCAAGCTCCTGCCTCCTTGTCAATTGTTCTTTCTGAAATACCAAGGCAAACGCATTTCCTAATGCGTTTGCCTATTTACGATTTACAAAGCCCACGAGGGCTCGGAGTGGGATTGGCCAAAAGCGCAGCTTTTGCCCGAAGGGCGAAAGCGACCGACGGCTGTAAGGTCGATTAGCCAAAAGCGCAGCTTTTGTCCCAACGGGATGAGGAGTCGTAAGGCGACTCCGAAGCAAACGCCGATGGGGCGGCACTGAGTTAATTTACGATTTTGATGCTAGCGCGCTCCGCGCGGGGAAAGCGTGGCGAATGCGCAGCGGAATTTTCGAAGACAAGAGGGTGAGTTGACAAAAGGAAAGCTGTCGGAGTTATGCCCTGCCATGGCGTCAATTTATACGTCTGCTACCCCATTTGATTCATTGTCACGGACTTTGAAGTTGCCATCTACCTTTCTTTAGAACTGACACAGGATTTTCTTGTAATTTCTATGTCCTTATGGTACACATGAGAATGCTGCTGTGCTCGTGACGCGCGGTACTTACAGCCCGGACCGTTATTATCTGAAAAGGGAGCATCGTGTTCAGGGTTTCATGTTCCGTCCCTTGTGGATACCTCAGGCAAACCCGACCCCGCACCCACCTATACTCAGGGAACGTGGCTTCCCTACCGCCGACGGCACAGTGGCTCCATTCTCACTCATTTGTTCCACGTGGAACATTGGCTTTTTGTTGGTGGAGTCAGGAAGGAGTTCGGAGTTGAAGTTGACAAAAGAGAGATAAACGTGTATAAGTGGCGCACGATGACAACAATACCAACACTGCTGGCAGATCAGTTGACGAGAGCATTGAAAGAAGTTTTCGGTGGTGAAATGCCGGAGAATTCTTCGGGGGTATCTGTGAGTGCGGCGCAGGATTTAAGGTTCGGAGACTACCAGAGCAACGCCGCGATGGTGTTGGCAAAAAAGGTTGGAAGCAACCCGCGGGAGCTTGCAACAAAGGTGGTGGAAGCGTTGGGCGATATGTCTTTTGCAACGGCTGAAATAGCGGGACCGGGATTCATCAATTTTCGTGTGAAGCCTGAGTACTACGGTGAGTGCATGAATGAGATGTTGAAGGACGATCGACTCGGAGTACCGCGGGTCAAGACTCCGAAACGGATCGTCATTGATTTTTCGGCGCCGAACGTGGCAAAACCCATGCATGTGGGACATATTCGCTCCACCATCATCGGCGATACTCTCGCTCGATTGGCTCGTTTCATGGGTCACACGGTGATCACTGACAATCACATCGGTGATTGGGGAACTCAATTCGGTATGATTCTCTGGGGATGGAAAAATATATTGGATAGGGAGAATCTCGAAAAAGATCCCATCAATGCCCTCCTCGACGTCTATAAGGAAGTTAATAAACGCTGCAAAGAGCAGCCTCATACCTTAGAAGATTGTAAGGCCGAGTTGGTGAAACTCCAGGGAGGAGACGAGGAGAATCTCACCATCTGGAGACGCTGCATTGAAGTGACTCAGGAGGGACTCAAGAAAATATACGACCGACTCGACATTCATTTTGATGTTTGGCTTGGTGAGAGTTTTTACAACGAATCGCTGCCCGGTCTTGTGGAAAGCCTCATCAACTCAGGTATTGCACGTGAAAGTGAAGGAGCTGTTTGTGTCTTCTCCGATGGTTTCCATAAGCCACAGAATGATCCGTTTCTTGTCAGCAAAGACGGTGAGTGGCAACCCGTTCCTGCCATCATCCGCAAGGCAGATGGCGCGTTTCTTTACGCTACAACGGATCTCGCTACACTTGATTACCGCATCCGGCATTTCCACGCTGATTCCATCTGGTATGTCGTGGGAGCTCCCCAGGAAAAACACTTTAAGCAGATTTTTGACATCCAACGTATGCGTGGCATTAGCGGTGACTTCCGTCACGTAGCTTTTGGCTCCATCCTCGGCAAGGATAAACGTCCGTTCAAAACGCGCGACGGTGAAACGGTTTCTCTCCAGGATGTCATTGATGAAGCCGTGCAACGCGCCACACGCGTCGTCTGTGAAAAGAGTCCCGACATGCCGGACGATGAGAAAAAGCTTGTTGCGGAAGCCGTCGGTATCGGCGCCATCAAGTTTGCCGAACTCTCCCAAAACCGTCTCAGTGATTATGTGTTTGACTGGGACAAGATGCTCTCTCTCTCCGGAGATACGGCACCTTACCTCCAGAATTCATACGTTCGCATTCGCTCCATTTTTCGAAAATTGGATGGAGAATTTTCTCTTCCGGAACTTCCACTCCAGCTCCGGGATGCTGCAGAGATTCACCTTGCTCGTACGCTGGTTCGCTTCAGTGAAATTGTTCCCTCTACCTTGGACGATTGCCGTCCCAATATCCTTGCTGCTTACCTCCACGACCTCGCTCGAGCTTTCCATAGCTTCTACGAGGCTTGTCCGGTCTTGCGCAGCGATGCAACCGTCCGTGACAGCAGACTCGCACTCTGTGAACTCACCGCCCGCGTCCTCCATCTCGGGATGGATCTGCTGGGTATCCATGTTCCGGAGCGTATGTGAGCGGAGGAATCATCAGGGCAACCGCATTTTCTAATGCGGTTGCCATTTACGAATTACGATTTACGAGATGGGGAGTTTGGCGGCTTCGCCGCGAATTTGGCGAACGAGAAGCCTTCTTGAGAGCCGTCATCATAATGACCGTTGGTTGTCACGATTTTTGGTACATGTAAACGAAGGTATCAGTCAAGAAGGGCATTTCCTCCGCTGATTAACTTTCCTCAAATACGTTTTTCCGAAGTCTCCATCACTCCATTTGCCATTCCATCTCCTCCGGTGAAAATGTTCCACATGGAACATTTGAATGTTCGGGAATCGGTCGATCATTGCAGGCTTTGGTGATATTTACGATTTACGATTTGGATGTTCGCGCGCTACGCGCGGAGATGCGGAGCAAGAGCAGAGGTAGTATTAAGAGCGCGAGTCCTTGTCAAAGATGCTGTGTTTCAGCCATGGGGAGGCGGGAAGATGAGGGACGCTCTCAGGTAGGAAAGGGCGCATTTTCATCTTCCCACCTCCATGGGGAAAAGGGCGGGGACTATTAAAAGTCCAGAGCCACGCCGAGACGCACGCCGTGATAGAGCTGCTTGCGTGTATGGGCTCCATTATCATCACCCGTGAAACTGGGGTCTGCGGTGGAACCGAAGAATTGATAAGCCAGAAAAGCCTCAAAGTGGCGGGAAATGCGATAACGCAGACCGACTTCGGCAGAGTAGGCAAAGGCGTACTCGGAGTTATGGGCGTGGTAGGTCGCCACATCAGGTTCTTCGAGTTTCAACTTGAGACTTTCATTAATGACACCTACATTAGCTCCGATGAAGCCGGAGACATATTCACCCATGGGGTGCGTGTAACGATAACCGGGCATGAGGAAGAAATCGTTGACGCGGACGTCCATCTTGTATCCGCCGAACTGAGAGGCATCGTCTGATCCTGTGGCGAAACCGAATCGGAGGTTGAAGGAGGAGTGCTCATTCACCGCATAGACACCGGTGAGATCCACGCCCAGGGTATCGACTCTGGGAGCGTTAAAGCCATCGGCTTTGACGATGTCCCGTGCGGCGAAGTTGTAGCCAACCCCGAGTTCCAGGGAGTAGGGGTTGGCGTGTTCGACGACGGTATAGGTAGTAGTGGTACCAGCCATGGCGGCGGGTATGGCTGCTACGGCAGCCACAGCATACAATGCAGTTTTCATGATGGTTTTTATAGATTGATTCATTTCTCCGGGATTGCAAAATTGCTTGCAGTCGAGGATTACCGGAGATTGTATCTATAACAGAGAAGAATTGTCAAGATGCCGCCATCCAATAGTTATCTACTAATTCTAAATAAGTTAGATCATAAAAATCAAGGTCTTTCATCGGTTAGAAGTGTTATACGATGAAGAGGAGGGCATCTATCTTATGGAGTTATTTTGAGTTCAACTCGCCGATGATGGTATAGTTGGGGTGGAAGGGACGAATGACCGAAGGGAAAGATGCCGCGTAACGTCGGAGGGTAGGGAGCAAAGGACCTGCGGCGAATTGAATCAGTTTCTCTCGGTCCTTCGGAAGCAAGACAGCCGGGCAGCCGGCGTTGTACAGGGCAATGGAGGGGATACCTTCTGAGGAGAACATGAGGCGCAAGGGCCAGATGAGGCACTCGAAGGGACGTTCCTTGCGAGGGAGAATGCAGCCTTCGGAGCCGAGCAAAGGGCATAATGCCGGTTCCTCCGGATTTTGGCTGTGGAAATGCAGTTCAAAGGTCTCAGCGGCACATCCGGGGCGTTCCTCCCGCTTTTTGAGGGGAATGCCCCTTTGGCGCAAGCGATCTGCGAGTTCCGGGTGAAGGGAAGGGGACTCCCAAGCCGAGCTGCGGTGAAAATTACAGCAAAGCCTGCAATTGGCACATTGTTCGGCGCTGATGAATTCGGTGAGCATGGAATCAGGGGTGGGTTTGCCGAAGCCCCCTTGCCTTGAATTTTTCAAGGATTTCGCAGGGATGAAAGGAGAGCTTGGATTGTCGCAGACCCGGCTGGTTCAGATCTTCCTCCCGGTTGATGAATTGACAGGATGAGGGCAGCAGACGAGCCGTCTCCCGCGTGAGCAGAGGGTAAGCCGCACGATACGCCGGGATGCATTTTTCGTAGTGAATATCGGCAACGGAGGGAGATATCATGCTCCCCACGGCCATTCCAACCGGTTTTTCCCGGACGTAGAGCACGCCTCCGAAGAGTTGGAGTTCATGGATATGCTTCAGAGCGTTGCGAATGGCCCTTGCTTCATGCAGCAGGGCAGGGGAGGGCTCCTGCGCCGCGAGCCATTCCTCCGCCACGTTCAGGACATCCTGCGCGGGCACCTCGGACAGCGAATGGAAGTTGATCTCTCCCGGATAAGTGCGTTCAAATTGGGAGATATGGTTGCGCTTGTTGTGAAAAGCCGTTCCCGGCAGCAGAGCCAGCTCTTCCCGCTTGTACAGATAATCTGCGTCTCCCCGGTCGCTCAGGACTTCCCAGGGACCCGGCAGTAACGTGCGCAGAAGCTCGCATTGCTCCGCAGACAGCAGGCAAAAGCTCAGCTCCCTTCCGCGGGCCACAGAGTCCTCCCGGAGGGCTTGCAGAGCCTCAGGGAGCGTAGCAGGCTCTGCACAGCAAGGGAAAGCGTACCCCTGTAACCGTCCATTCCCGGCAAAGTGGCGAAACAGAGCGCCGTTGCGCGCCGCTATCGTGGTGCCGTACTTTTCGCTCAGGAGGTAGATGTTGGCGAAGGAGAGGTCACTGGTCCGACAGGAACGGGTGAGCTCTCTCACGGTGGGAGCGTCCTGCAGGCAGGGAGCAGCGAAAGGCAGGGCTGTAGTGTCCGTCGTCATGCCTCTTCTCGTCAGCTGTCAAGCATCCTTCCTCCCCCAGGAAAAATGGGAATCAGTACTTGTAGTCCACGTAGAATTGGAAAGTGCCGGAGCGATCGATGGCGTTGCTCGTCTTGAACGGTATCGCGTAGTCAACGGCTACGGGACCCATCGGGAGCAGGAGCCTCAGACCGATACCGTAGTCCGCACAAAAATCCTTCAACTCAAAATCAAAGGCATCTTCATGCACAAAACCGGCATCCACGAAGAAGGCGAAACGTACGTTCTCAATGATGGGGATACTCACTTCCGCCTGGATGAAAGCCGAGGAGTTACCTCCCATCGTTTCATCTCCCGAGAGCTGCTCATCCACCATGCCCACGTCGCGGTAGCGGAAGCCGCGCAGGTTGTTCGGTCCGCCCAGGTAGCAGCGCTCAAAAATCGGCACGCTCTCTTTGTCATCGACAGTGTCGATGGTTTCCATCCCGAAATTAAGGCTGAAGATGGAATCCCAGATGGAATTGTAGTAGATGGAGGCGGAGATGCCGGTGCTGTAGGTTTCCACGGTGCTACCGGGACCGCTGTACGCTACGTGAGCTTCAAAGTTTCCTCCCTTTCGCGGGGAGATCATGGCATCTCGAGTGTCGTACTCGTAGGCAAGTCGGACGTTGCTCCGGGTGTATTCTCCGCAATTGGCTCGGAAGAAGGGAGGTGCGTCCCATTGGGGATCCAGATTGTAATTCTCGATCCGGTAGTCGATACGCACGGATCTCTTTTCGTCCAGCGCCTTCCGCAGGTACACGTTATACCCGTAGTTCTCCTGCGTGTAGTAATCGCTCATGTACGTGGAGTCCGAGTAATAGAGCTCATTACCCAGCGCCAGTTTGCGGTCCAAAAACCACGGTTCCAACAGGCTGATGCTCGCACTCTTCGTCTCCCAACCCAGCTTGCCGGACACCGCCAGCCTCTGGCCTCCGCCAACCACCGAACCCCTTCCGAAGAGTCCACGGATGTCAAAGTTGCGTTGCACCGCATTGGCGTAAACGTACACACTTTCTATGGACGAGACGGCGACACCGACGGAGAGGTTTCCGGTGCGTTCCTCCCTCACGTTGATGTTAATATCGCGGTACCCCGCCACATCTGAGGCAGCCGGGGAGACATCCACAGGCGGTGCGAAATACTCGAGATTTTCAAGGCGTTTCTTAGCCGTCTCCAGGTCCACTGAGTTGAAATTCTGACCGGGCTTGAGCGGGAGCTCTCTCAGGATGACGTAAGGCTTGGTTTTCGTGTTGCCTCGCACATTGATGCGCCCGACGGCGTACCGATTCCCTTCCGTAATCTCATAGCAAATGTCGATCACGTGCGTTCCGTCTTTTTCCACTCCCACCTCGTTGATGTCCGGTCTCACCTCCGCGTCGGCGTACCCCTTCGCCCCGTAGTAGCGCCGCACCATCGTCGCATCGTCAGACACCTTTTGCAGGGAGTAAATGTCCCCGTCCAGCATGCTCATGCCGGGCTCAAGTTCGTTGGTCGTATAGACCGTGTTTCCCTTGAAGGTTACGTGGCGCACTCGGTAGCGAGGTCCCTCGTTGATGTGGACAAGCATCTTGAGATTTTGCGGACCATTTTTAGAGCCGTATTCCGTGTAGTCCACCTTGGTGATGGCGGCTCTCAGGTGCCCGTAGTTGCGGTAGTGTCGGATAATTTCCTGCAAGTCGTCATCCAGTCTCTCGCGATCCACTTTGCCGGAGTCATCCAACCAGTGGAACAGGGGACTGCGCTGTTTGGTTTTCATGATGCGTCTCAGCTGCTGCGAATCGAACAGGTGGTTGCCCACGAAGTTGATGTGCTGCATGCGCACCTCTCTCCCTTCGTTGATGTCAAAGATAATGTCCTGGTATCCGCTGCGAGCCGTGGAATTGCTGCGCCACGCCACTTTCACGTCCGGATACCCGGCATCGTGGTAGAGTTTGATGATTTCCGCTCGAGCCTGCGCCAGATCGTGGTCGTTAATCACCCGGCTGGACATGAGCTTCGTGGCCTCTCTCAGCTTCTTCGCGCTCATGTGGTAGTTTCCGGTGAATCCTACGCCACCCATCACCCCGGCCGGTTCTACCTCAAAGGTGACCCTCACCCCGTTTGCTCCGGTCGGCGTGGCTGAAACTCGTGCGTTGTTCCCCACGAGCCCTTTTTCCAACAGGCGTTCCAAGTCGTCGTTGATGCGTGACGAGGAGTACTTGCTTCCGGGCGCCGTCTGAATCACATCGAGCAACCTCTGGTCCGGAACCGTCTTCTTTCCCTTGATGTACCGGATATCAACGCCCGTCACCGTTCGCCCATCGTAATTCTCCGGTGCCCCCAGAATGCCCAAACCGGTAGAGGCTCCCAGCTCCCGCGATATAGCCTCATCTCCCAGGACATGCGTGTCCTGAGCGGTGTTGATGAGGCGCGGTGTGACCGCCGTCTCCGGCGTCGCCGTTGCCGGTTGTCCCTGTTGAGGCGCCGTCGGCTCTGCCTGTTGTCCGGTGGGCGTGGGCTGTTGCGGCGCAGGCCGAACCGGTGTGGAGGTCGCGCTGCTCGAGGTCGTCTCCTCCAGCATCGCCTTCAAAAAAGGATCATCCGTTGAGTCTTGTCCTTTAAGGCTCGGCGTGGCTGCCGCCACGACCATAACCGCTGCCAAAACTGATCGTGGATGCAGTAGACTCGCGTTCATACCCTCTTATCATGCCTGATATCCGCCCTCTCGTCAAGTTATTATCAGGACATTTTCCTCTCCGCCCGACCTCAAAATCAACTCGACAAAAGTTTCCTCAAAACGGACGGGATGAATTTCATGAAAGCCTGATGCCGCAGAAATGAAGGATTAATATCAATTGTCTATCGCTTAAAATGAGTAGATAATTAATGATAGAGTTACTTTTTATGAGACTTTGGTGACTTTTTCTCTTGAAACCGTGCAGTTTTCAACAGATCAGTAAGGAGTCCTCGCGTCGGTACACCCCTTCCATGGCGATGTAGCGCGTGCGCAGCAGTTCCGCCGAGCGGTGCCCCATCTCTAATTGCAGCTCGGCGTAGTTGCGGAAGGTGACCAGGTGGTGCGTGGCAAAGGTGTGCCGCAGGACATCCGGCTGCCAGCTGGTGAAGCCCGCCTCCCGGTGCAGGCGCGTGCGGAGGCGTCGACAGTTCGGCGGACAGATCTGCTCGTCCCCGGGGCGGCAGATGCGCCGCAGGATGCGTGCCAGGGGCGGGAAGATGGTGACGTGCCGGGCGCCACCGGTCTTGCTGTGGCGCGGGGCGATGCAGATGACGCCGTCGTCGAGCCGCACATCGCTCCAGCGTAAGCGCTCCACTTCACTCGGGCGCACGCCCGCGAAGAGCATGATGGCGGTTGCGGCGAGGCAGGCGCCGCCCTCGAACTCCTCGGCGGTGTGCATCAAACGCCCAATCTCCCCCTTGTTCAGGATGCTGATGCGCTTTTCTTCGAGCCGTTCCGGCTCGACCTTGCGCACCGGGTTCTCTGCACACCATCCCCGCTTGCACGCCGTGGAAAACACTCCGCTGAGGATGAGTCTCGCTTTGTTTCGCTGCCGTGGTGTGTCGAAAGCTTGCTTGATGTATTCCCTGCATTCCTCGGAGGAGATGCTGCGTATACGCCTGGTCGTCATACCCTTGCATCGTCTCATGAAACGCCTCGCGATGCCGCGGAAGTCGCACAGCGTTCGTGCCCTCCGGTCTTTTCTCGCCTCCAGCGCCTCCTCCACTGCCCGGGCAAAGGTCACTGTCTTTTCGCACCGTCGCAGTTCTTCCTCCCCCGCCTCAATGCACGCCATGGCACGCTTCACGCGACCTCTCCCCGCCTCCAGCGCCCTCTTCGCCACCAACGCCGCTTCCAGCACATCCACCCCCGTCTGCCGCAGCACCTCTACCGCCGCCAGCTCCGTCTGTCTATTTGATTTCGTTTTCATATCGGTACCGAATTCATAATCCGCGTGCAAGCCAAAAATACGGCACTCCAACGAAATTTACCAGACCCACGTTTAGGGACTTCTTCCGCAAGGAGATGTAGCCCGCAAAAGCCCATATAATGCCCTGCTTGCCAAAAATAAACTAACTCATTATTAACAAAATGAGTCAAAAGAAGTACGGATTATGAATTCGGTAGAATCCCACGGAAAGTTGTGAAAAACACATGTGCGAATTTAATTTCCATAACTTTGAATGGCAGGGGGTACGTGTGGGAATAAGACGTGTTTCAGATAGCATTGTGCGTTGAAATTGAGTCTTTATGAATGAAACACGATAAGATCATGAACAGTATAACGAGCTATCAAGCAAAATACTACGCGTATTCCTTTACTCAGGAAGGCAGGCAGGGTGTTGAAGGTTTGACGCAGTCCCTTTTAAGCGCAGCAGTTGACCTCAATCCGCACCAAGTGGAAGCAGCTTTGTTTGCGTTACGTTCCCCCATATCAAAGGGGGTGCTACTTGCGGATGAAGTGGGCTTGGGGAAGACCATTGAAGCAGGGCTCGTCCTATGCCAGCTTTGGGCCGGAAGAAAACGGAAATTGCTCATTATATGCCCCGCTTCATTGAGGAAGCAATGGCAGTGTGAATTAGAAGAAAAATTTAATTTGCCTACGAGAATTATCGATAAGAAATCCTCGCAGGAAGACGCCAAGAAGGGGAAGCCCAATCCTTACGATGGCAGGTACATTTCCATATCTTCGTACCAATACGCGGCTCGCATGCAGGGTCACCTAAAGACGATAGATTGGGATTGTGTAGTAATTGACGAGGCGCACAAGCTACGCAACTCCTACCAAGAGTCGAACCGCGTCGGGCAAAGTTTACGTTGGGCGTTGAAGGAACGGCGTAAGTTGCTTTTGTCTGCCACGCCTCTCCAAAATTCATTGACTGAGCTCTATGGTATAGTCACACTCCTCGATCCAACGCTGTTCGGGGATTTAAAGACATTCCGTTCTCGTTACGTCAACTCAGGCGGAGATACGGATGAGTTGCGCGCAAGATTAAAGGATTTCTGCCATCGTACCCTTCGAAAAGACGTTCAAGCGTACATCAAATACACCCAGCGCATACCGATTACTCAGACCTTCGAATCTTCGGATCAGGAAAATAAACTGTACGAAGATGTTTCTGCCTATCTGCAGGATGATCGGACCTACGCGTTCCCCTCGCAACAGAGGACGATGCTGACGCTTGTTGTGCGAAAAGTCATGGCATCATCAACAACGGCTCTTTTGGGAACTCTCGAAAGCATATTATCTCGGCTTCAATCTCTCAAGGAAGGAAAGGATAAAGAGGGGCGCCTTCTCATGGAGAGCATCGTGAAAATTGAGCCGAATATATTGGATGAAATCGCAGAGGATGAGACAGAGTACGATACAGAGTCGATACAAGATGCGGA
Organism: uncultured Akkermansia sp.; assembly: GCA_947628035.1. Classification (GTDB taxonomy): domain Bacteria; phylum Verrucomicrobiota; class Verrucomicrobiia; order Verrucomicrobiales; family Akkermansiaceae; genus Akkermansia. The sequence goes on from CANQYL010000003.1 coordinate 46,378, forward strand.
GGATGAAATAGAGTCTCAAATAGATCCTGCGAAATTAGAGCAAGAGATTACATTGGTAAAAGGGCTCATACATCGGGCTCAAAGCATCGGGACCGATGAAAAAACAAAGCAACTTCTCGTCGCCTTACAAGCTGGTTGGAAAAAATTGCACGAACTGGGAGCCGAAGAGAAGGCTGTGATATTCACAGAGTCACGCCGTTCCATGGATTTTCTCAAAAACTTTCTAGCGGAAAACGGCTACGCCGGACAGGTGGTATGCTATTCCGGTGGTGGGAAAAAAGATGCCGTATCCACGGAAATTTACCGAGAATATAAGGCAGCGCATCCGAATGATTCCTCTTCAAAAGATGTCATGATGCGCCATGCCCTCATTGACGCATTTGAGCATAAAGCTAAAATTCTCATTGCAACGGAAGCCGGAGCCGAGGGTATCAATTTGCAATTCTGCTCCATGGTGGTCAATTACGACCTTCCGTGGAATCCTCAACGCGTCGAACAGCGAATCGGACGCTGCCATCGATATGGGCAGAAACATGATGTCGTTGTTGTTAATTTCTGCAATAAGCGCAATGCAGCCGACGTTCGTGTTTTTGAACTCTTACGCGACAAATTCAACTTGTTTGAAGGAGTTTTTGGCGCCTCCAACGACATATTGGGGTTTGTGGACGATGCGGGACAGTCTTTTGAGCAGCGTATCAACGATATACTAAGACTTTGTCGTACCACAGAGGAGATTGAAGATGCGTTTGACCGATTGCAAAACGAGCTGCAGGATCAAATCACAGCCCAAAAGCAAGCGACATGTAAAGCTGTTATAGAGAATCTCGATGAGGAGGTTCGAGAACATCTGAGGATTGATCCCGAATATGCAAGTTCTTACCTTTCCCAGGAAGAAAGAAGGTTCATCAGACTGACGGAATACATTTTAGGGAATCGTGCCCGATTTTATCCTGAGCAGAAAGCCTTTGATTTGTTGGAGAGTCCCTCGAAGAATATCCCAACCGGACGTTACTCTTATGATCGCACGGATACCAGCATAAGAGACATCCCGTATCGCCTGAATTCTCCCTTGGCTGAATGGGTGTTGAACGAAGCAAAAAAAGCCGAAACTCCCTACTCCGAAGTAGTCTTCAACGTATCAGCATATCATGGAAAAATTTCCGCGCTTGATGAGTATAGAGGAAAATCAGGCTATTTGATTCTTCAGCATTTATGCTTAAAAAGTTTGGATGCCCAAGACTTCCTCTTATTTTCCGCTACGCTCGATGATGGTACGAGCCTCGATGCTGAGGTTGCAGAAAAGTTCTTTGAAGTCTTTGCTTCTGCAAGAGAGGCGTCAGGTATACCGGAGTATATTGAAGCCATCCTCGCGAAAAATGCTGATTTGAGCGCCCAAGCGACTGTCAATAGAGTGGGGGAATCTAACAACGAACATTTTAAAGAAGCCTCCGAAAAATTAGAGCGATGGAGGGATGATCAGGTGGAGGCAGCAACTCGTAAAGTGGATGAGTTGAAAACGAAAAAACGTGAGATTGAGAAAGCCATTCGCCAGACAAAAACTGCGGAAGAAAATTTGACCCTACAAAAACAGCTGTATGAGGTCAATCATGCGGTGAGGAAAGCACGCCAAAACGTGGATGATGTTGAAGATGAAGCAGATAGGAAGCAAAATAGGCTTTTAGACGATTTGCAACGCAAGCTGATTCCGGAAACTGAACGCACGACTTTATTCAAGGTGCGTTGGAAAATTATTTGAGCTCCAATTTTTATTATATGTCACCACACTTTGAAGAACTAATAGAAAAGCTGGAAGAAATATTCCAGATCGACAAGCAAGAACTGGATTTTGGCATTTACCGGATACTCGCTGCCCGGAGAAAACAGATCGAGGATTTTTTGCACAATAGATTAGCCGAAAAGGTGCAGTCTGCTTTTGCCGGTGCATCTTCTCCTCAGACAGAGGATGATGTCTATTCTCATTTGCTTACGTTTTTTTCTCGATATTATGACAAGGGAGACTTTATGTCACTCCGGAGGTATAAGGGCAACACCTACGCTATTCCATACAACGGTGAGGAGGTAAAATTACACTGGGCAAATGCAGATCAGTATTATATTAAGTCCGGCGAGAGTTTTTCCAATTATGATTTTTCGTTACCAAGCGGGGTTAAGGTGCACTTTCGTCTCCTCAAGGCGGAAGTGACTAAGGATAACGCCAAAGACAATGATGCCGCGCGTTGCTATGTTCTATGGGATCCTTCTGCAGCTCATGGTGACGAAGGGGGAGAAGACTCAGAACTTCCAAGTTCCCCCATAGAAGAAAAAGAGGGGGAACTTTATATCTATTTCCAATATCTCCGCTTCCCTAAGGGAACTAAGCAAAAGGAGAAATCTGATGAAGCGACTTCTCGCTTTTTGTCCTTGCTCGGTTCCGACACGAGTCTTTATCGGGAATTTTATGAGTTAGGCAATCCGGCGCCGACCGGAAATGACAAGTCTCGTACCGTTTTTCGGAAGTATTTGGATGACTTCACGGCGAAGAATACCAGCGATTATTTTATCCACAAAGATCTCAAGTCTTTCTTAAACAGGGAACTCGATTTCTATATCAAGAATGAAATGCTTCGCTTGGATGACATTCAATCTGCCGATGCCTTCTCTCAAATTGAAATTGGTTTACGCAAGATTCAGGTGTTTCGCTCTATCGCCTCGGACCTGATC
>CANQYL010000004.1 GCA_947628035.1 uncultured Akkermansia sp.
TATTATGAGTGTAATCGGGTCAAAGGGCAAACACCATTTTTTTTATCCCTTCTCATTTTCCTATGGGATGACAATGAATTACGATTTACGATTTGGATGCTAGCGCGCCGACGGCGCGGGGAGGCAAAGCGTCCGACGGCCCCGCACAGGGCGCACGCGAAGCGGGCGGGCAGGACGATTGGACAAAAGCGCAGCTTTTGCCCGCAGGGCGCTGAGGTAGTGCGGTACCGAAGCGTCAAAGCGAATGCGCAGCGGAATTTTTGGAGCAAGGAGAGTTGCTGGCTGGAAAGCGTTCGGAGTTACACCATGCCGTTTCTCCGGCTTTGCGACATCGTACACGGTTAATTGGAGGTGTTAAAATGCGCGGGACTTCGTACACTGTCCATCGTCCATGAATTGATTTACGATTTGGATTTTAGCGCGCTTGCGCGCGGAGATTCAATGTACAAGGCGGCTGTAAGGTCAATTAGCCAGCCCACAGGACTGCCCCGCAGGGGTGAGGAGTCGTGAGAGGCGACTCCGAAGCAAGCATCAAGACGCTCGACGGCCCCGTGTAGGGCGCACGCGAAGCGGACGGTAAAAGCGGTTGGACAACGCGTGAGCGTTGCCCGTAGGGCGAGTAGGCAAAGGGGTGCCTGCGAGTCAATGGGGCGGCGCCGAGTCAAGATGGCAAACCATTGACGATTCAGCAAAGCGGTGGGTCCAGCACGGCATATCTCCGGTCGCTTTTCTTGCAGTTCCAATCCGTGATTTCATTTACCTCCTTCGCATCCGCTCCGCTAGATTGCGCCAACGGCGCGGAATTTCTCAAATCGTAAATCGTAAATCGTAAATCGTAAATCGTAAATAGGTAAACGCATTTCTAATGCGTTTACCCTGCCCTTCCCTCGAGCCGTTCAAGGGGGAAAGTTGTCCTGTTTACCAGCCAAGTTTGGCGCGAAGGCGGGCGGCGTAGTCGCTGCCCGGAAGGGAGAGGAGGCGCAGGGAGACCGAGGCCTTTCGGATGGTGAGCGACGCGTTGAGAGGGATGGGGTGGGTGTTTTGCCCATCCGTTGAGAAGATGAGGGACTCTCCGGCTCGTCCCCTGCGTTCACGGGGGTGCAAGGTGATTTCAACGTCTTCAGGGAGGACGACGGAGCGGTTTGTAAGACTGTGCGGGCAAATGGGAGTGAGACACATCACCCCGGCGGTAGGCCACAGCAAGGGACCGCCGGCCGACAGGGAATAGGCGGTAGATCCCGTGGGGGTCGATACGAGGACGCCGTCCGCATGGTAGCGATTGAGCAGCGAACCGTCGAGCTCCACATCGACGTCGATCATCTTGCCGGTTTGGGCGCGCATGAGAGCAATCTCGTTGAGGGCGAGGTGGGATTCAGCAGGAGAACCAATACCGCTTGGGGTCACTTCCAACAAGGAACGTTGTTCGACATTGTAAGAAGCATTCTCGAGGGCTTCGACAAGCAGGGGAAGTTCATCACGTCCGCACGCGCTCAAGAAGCCGAGATGTCCCAAATTGACGCCGACCATAATGCAGCCGCTGCGTGCAGCTTGTTCAGCCGCGGAGAGGATGGTGCCATCGCCGCCGAGGCAGATGAGGATGGAAGGCCATTCCGGCTCAGGGGAGCACTTTCCTATCTCACGAAAGGGAAGACCTCGCTTGGTACACTCGTCTTCGAGAAGTTGCAGAGTTCGGGCGCATGCACTGCTGCGATGCGGCGCAAAAATACCAATGACCGGAAGATTTGACATGAGCGTGATGGGGCTTAGCGCTGCTCTCGCACGATTTCCGTGCCAACCCCTTCCGGGGTGAATATCTCAAGCAGAAGGGTGTGAGGAAGACGTCCGTCAATGAAGTGAACCTTACGAACACCGGCATTAAGGGCATCCATAGCGCTCTTGATCTTGGGAATCATGCCACCGGAAATAACGCCCTCAGCGATGAGTTGATTGGCCTCCCGGCGGTCGATACTCTTGATGATGCAGGAGAGATCATTCGGATCCTTGAGGAGTCCGGGAACATCGGAGATATAAATGAGCTTCACCGGCTTGAGCTCCTTGGCGAGGGCAGCGGCGGCGAGGTCGGCGTTGACGTTGAGAGCGTGGTGGGTGCCCAGCTCACGAGCCAGCGGAGAGATGACCGGGATGAGTTGCAGAGAAAGGGCCTCTTCCACACGCGAGATCTGGCAACTGATGACGCGTCCTACCATCCCGAGATCCACGGGATTTCCCTCCTTGTCACGTTCGGTGAGTTTTTCGCCGATGAAAACGTTGGTTCCGGAGATGCCGACGGCAGAGCCACCGTTTTCGCGGATCATATCCACAAGTCCGGGGTTAATTTCGGCCGAAAGGGTTTTTTCTACAATATCGATAGCCTGGGGAGTTGTGACGCGCAGCCCGTTGACGAATTTAGCCTCGAGACCGGCTTCGGCCATGGCCTTGGAGATAGCTTTTCCACCACCGTGGACAATGACAGGGTCAATGCCCATTGACTCCAACACCACGATGTCGCGCATAAGCGATTTCACGAGTTCCGGGTCATCCATGGCGGAACCGCCGAATTTAATAAGCACCGTCTTATCACGGTATGCCTGCATATAGGGCAAGGCTTCAATGAGGATGTTAGCCTTGCGAATCTCCTCCTGGGGATTTTCCACCTTACGTAGAGCAATCATGTCCGGTCAGATGTAACGTTTAATTTTGAAGATAACGAGCGGCAACACGGCAGCCACCACCATGAGCACAAGCGAGAGCCAGAAGCCCCACGGCGTGTCCAAGAAAGGAATGTAGCGGTAATTCATGCCGAAGATACTCGCCACGAGAGTGGGCGGCAGGAAGACGATGGAGGTGATGGTGAACACCTTCACGATGTCGTTTTGTTCAATGTTGATGAGGCCGAGCACGGCATCAAGCATGAAGTTGATCTTGTTGGACAAGAAGGATGCGTATTCCGCCAGAGAGTTCACATCTCGAGAAACGGGTCGGAGAGGAACATAGAGGCTCTCGTGCGCATCCAGGCACGAGTCCTCGTTCCCGGCGAAGGTAATCATGCGCAGGAGATTCACGAGGGCATCGCGCTGGCGGGTAATCAGATCCCCTACCCGACCCAGCTCCTCGAGGGCATCACGCAGACCGTCCGTATCCGGATCATTCCTCTTTTCCTTGCGGCGCGCCGCGTGGTTCGTACCAAACACCTTTTTAGAGAGCGCATCCAAAACCGTACCAAAACGCTCCAACACGTCCGCTTGCCGATCCACGAGAGTTTCCAGAAGCCCGATGAAAACGAGATCCCGGTTGGTGCTCTGCATACGCAAAAGCGTGTGAGAAAACACACGAAAGGAGTAGGAATCGGTGTGGCGGATGGTAATGAGAATGCGATCCTTGAGGATGAACGTTATCTCCGATATGATCGGGTCATCGGTCTCCACCCGCGAAAGAACAGTCGTGGTCATGAACCGTGCGCCATCCTCGCAATACAATCGGGAGGTTGCCTCAATCTCTCGCATCTCGTCCTTGGTCGGCATCTCAACGCCGCACAACTTCTCCGCAAAAGTCAATTCCTGAGCATCGGGGGTCAGGAGGTCGATCCAAAAGATGTTCCCGTCGCGATTTTTCCAGTCCTCTGCGCCGACCGTTCGCGATATTCCGTTCTGTGACTGGGTGTATATGCGTATCATTGTTACCGGGTAGGTTAAAGGCTTTTCCGTTGGCTATGCCACGCATCCGCAGAGAGTTTACTCTCTTTTTCGAGCAAAGGCAAGCCCGGAGCTCGCCCGAAATTAAAATTAGTCGCCAAACCCACAAGGAGGGTCAAACACCGGGCTTGCAGTGAAGCAAGCCCTTTCCCGGCGATGGAAAGCCAAATACGCACGAGAGGACTCGAACCTCCACGGAGTTACCCACTAGAACCTGAAACTAGCGCGTCTACCAATTCCGCCACGTGCGCGTGAGCAAAACTGCGCCGTGAGTTAAGCACATTTCATGTCATCATGCAAGACTAAAATCGAAATATTGCGCAGAAAAAAGCAGGGAGAGCGTCGATGAATTTGCTTTTCTATGCGAAGAAAGATGTGTAGAATAGGGGCAGGAAATGCGGTGGATTCTAAGAATAGGGAACGCGGTGATCGACACGTGTCTGGCGTGGTTCACGCCGGGATGGAGAAGGAGGGGGCACGAAGCAGCGGGGCTGCTATCGCGCTACGTTCACTATTATGCCCCGAGAATAGGGGAGGAAAAGGCGAAAGGGATGGATGAAACTCTTCACGAGTTGCGGGAAGGGCTGCTGTATTGGCGGCGGGCGGAGGTTGAGAAGTATGTGAAGAAAGTACAGGAGGAGTACGGGCAGGAACCGGGATTCCGCCGACCGGCAACGGTGGAATTTTTGGAATCTCTTTTCGTTATCACGGTTGTTTTCCTAGGGATCCGGACGTATTTTGTGCAACCTTTCCGGATACCGACGAATTCAATGTGGCCGAGTTTGAACGGGATCGTGGTGCATCCCGTGGACGAGGTCCCGGGAATGGCGAAGAGACTGTGGGATGCCGTGACGCTGGGAAGTTCTTACGTGGATGAGAAAGCAGAGACGGAGAAGCAGATCGTGGGAATACGAGATGAGAGATATCTGCTGCTGTTCACGAGGACGATTCTGAGCTTTAACGATGGGAGCGAGGTGAGCATACCTGCGGCATCCGGAACTGTTCTGCAATACTTGCGAGAGACAGGAAAAATCAGCAACACACCATCCGGGGGGCGTTTTGTGCCCTACAGAGCGGGAGAAACGATCATGAGGGCGAGAGTGGACGCGGGAGACATGGTCCTGGTAAACCGTATGGCCTACCACTTCCGCAAACCACGAAGAGGGGAGACTTTCGTGTTCGACACGCGCGGGATCAACACAAATCTTTCCTCCCTCAAGGAACAAAGTCAGGGCACGCATTACATCAAACGCCTGTGTGGCTTGCCCGGGGACATCTTGGGAATAAGCTCGCCGCACCTCCTCGTTGACGGGGCTCCCGCGCGGGAGTGGCAGATTGAGCGGGTATCGGCAGGAAAGCCGCCGTACAATCCGAGGGGATATGTAGCGCTCAGCAAGTACAGCGTTCCGATGGCGTACCTGACCGCGGGGGAAGAGATAAAGCTCTCGCGAGCTGATAAGAAACACCCGCACCTCAAAGAATATTTCGCCTTGGGAGACAACACGGAGAACTCGTTGGATTCGCGCTACTGGGGTCCCGTTCGGCAGTTCAACCTCCTCGGACCGGCTTCGTGGACTCTTTGGCCGTTTACCAAGCACTGGGGCAACATCGATTGACGTAACCATGAGCGAGATCCAAGAATCAGACGCCATCACCCGCAACGCAAAATCCAATTTGGCATTTACCTTGGTAGATCTGCCAGAGGAGAGGCGTCGCCACATGGCGCAGTTCTATGCCTTCTGCCGTATCGTGGATGACATCGTTGACGAACCTGTGATGAACAATGAGGAGAGACACGCGGCATTAAATCGCTGGGAAAAAATCATCACTCAAGCGGAACAACCCACCCCAGGCATTGAGAAAGAAGTGCAGCAACTCGTGCAGGAGATGCAGCTGGACACGGCGCCCATGCTTACACTCATTGAGGGGTGCCGCAGTGATATTGAACAGAGGCAGCCCGAAACACGGGAAGATCTGTTGGCTTACGCCTACAAGGTGGCATCCTGCGTGGGCATCACATCGGCGACGGTGATGGGGGCAAGCGAAGCATCCCATGATTATGCGGTGGCACTGGGATACGCGCTCCAGCTGGTGAACATTCTTCGTGACGTGCCGGAGGACAGTCGGAAGTATGGCAGAGTGTATTTGCCCGCAGCAGACATGAGGCTCTTCGGGGTCACCATGGAAGACATCCGGGAGCAGAGGTACAGTTACCGTATGCGGCAGTTGTTGGCCTATGAAGCGGCTCTGGCCGAGAAATTTTTTGGAGAAGCCGAAGAAAGGTACCAGGAGCTGAGCGTAGAGGATCGCAACGCGCTCATCCCCGCCCAGGCGATGAGTCTTATTTACCGCACGATTTTGGAAAAGATGCAGGCGGACGAATATCGTGTGTTTGAGCGAAGGTACGGGGTAGGCAATTTCCGAAAGTTGTGGTTTTTGCTGAGGGCCCGAATGGGTACCGTGGAGTTGCCGCTGCCGAGTCTGGCGGACTGGAACTTTATGAAAATACTCAAGGAGAAGAAAGAAACAATTGAAGAGAAATGATCAAGTTGATGAAGAAATTGTGTGTCGTTCTGCTGTCCTGTTCGGGATCGGTGGCTCTCCTTGGTTGTGCGCAACCCTCCGCCATCAAAAGTGTGGTTGATCTGCCGCTCAAGGATACGGATGTGCCGGATATGTCCTGGGAGCTCGCCCCCATGCGAGCGCATGCGCAGTACATTCTCTACGGAGCCATTTCCGGAAAAGAGCGCAAGAGACGACTGGGAGATTATTATTTTGTGGATTGGTATGACGGAGAACCGGAAAAGCCCGTTCGCCTGGAGATGCTTTACACGCAAGCACGCACGGTCTCTAAAGTGCTTTCCGTTAGTGAAAGCATGAATCAACCCCGACGCCGCGTAGGAATCAGAAAGACGAAATTCACCTTTAATGGAGTGGACAGAGCCAAAAAGGGGGATGTCCTCTCGTGGCGAATCAATCTTTACGTGGATGGTAAGCTCGTGGATTCCCGCCGTTCGTTCCTGTGGAAGGATGCGGCGGAACAGTAAGCTACATGGTTCCCCCAGGGCAAACGCATTTCTAATGCGTTTGCCTATTTACGATGGATGATTTACGAATTACGATATGGGGAGTTCGGCGGCTACGCCGCGAATTTGGCGAACGAGAAGACTTCTTCAGAGACATCATCATGATGACCGCTGGTTTTCACGATTTTTGATGCGTATCAACGTTGATATCAGTCAATAAGAACGTTCTTTCTGTTAATCAACTTCTCTCAAATGCGTTTGCCCTGCAGGCAGGCTGCGGTCGGCGAAAAACGAGAGGAGGAACGGCTCCATGTAATTTTGAATCGGCGTTGAAACGGATGCGCCTCATGAGACGCGTGTTCCAAAGGTCCGAGTAAAGAATAACGCGCTGGGGAGAGAGTACGCAGACGGTGATCTGCACCATCCGAGCTACCATCTCCTCCACCAGAGTGTGGTCGCTGTAATCCATCTCGGTCCACACCGCAGGCAAGGGCAAGAGATCCGGACGTCCGGACGTGTACCACCTGCCGTCGCGCCACTGAGCACACTCCATCTCCCCATCCACCGGGAAAGAGATGACCAACTCTCCGTTTTGTTCACCGGCGGCAAGGCAGACCGGGCTTCTGTACTCCACCACACATTCATAGCGAGCCTCTAAATGATCAAGCAAGTCCTGCCTGCGCTGAGAGGGCGAGCAAAAGAGTCCTATTCTTTCCACTTTCTTACCGCGCAGCAGCTCATCCAGCCAACCATCCAAACTGCTCACCTCAAGCGTAGCATACACCCGCTTCTGTTCACTCTTGGCATTCCCGAGCAAATCCCTCAACTCCACCCGAACGTCAACCACCGACCTCTGCCTTCTGAACTCCACCCGAACCTCAACCCCGTAGTTTCCATTGTACCCATATACGATGGCAGGCCTCCCCCCTATGCTCCGCCTGCTCACCTCACGCACCTCGCCCTCCTGCAGCATACGCCGCACCTCCTTGTGTACCGTCATCCGACTTAACTTCGTCGCCTGAACCAACTCCGGTCCGGTCGCTTCCCGAAGCTCCCGCAACGCCCGGCGTAACTGTATGGTTGCTCTGCTCACTTTGTAAACTTACTTTACAAAGTTTAACGAAAATTTTCGGCAAGTCAAGAAAAAACGTAAATTGCAGGAAAAGAGTAAATAGTATGTCATTTTTGCATCTCGAGCAAGGAAAAGGGAGCGGCAAGGAAACAAGTAGAGGCTGGACACGGGAAGAGAGGATATGGTAGGATGCGTGGGTAAAAAGAGAAGCCTATGAAATACATATTTGTGACCGGGGGAGTTGTATCATCGTTGGGAAAAGGTTTGGCGGCGGCATCGATAGGGACGCTCTTGGAGCATTGCGGATTGGACGTGACAATGCAGAAATTTGATCCGTACCTCAACATTGATCCGGGAACGATGAATCCGTATCAACACGGGGAGGTCTATGTGCTGAATGACGGGGCGGAAACGGATTTGGATTTGGGGCATTACGAACGGTTTGTTCACTGTCAGTTATCACGGTTGAACAACCTGACGAGCGGGAAAGTCTTCGAACACGTCTTGGAGAAAGAGAGGAAGGGGGATTACTTGGGCAAGACCGTGCAGTACATTCCTCACGTGACGGACGAGATCAAACAACGCCTCTACGATCTCACAGAGGCGAACAAGGAGTGCGATGTCATCATCACCGAGATAGGCGGCACCGTGGGGGACATCGAAGGATATCTTTTTTTGGAGGCTCTCCGACAATTTGCATTGGAAGTGGGAAGGAACAACTGCTGTTTCATTCACGTCACCCTGCTGCCCTATATCAAAGCGGCGGGCGAAACAAAGACGAAACCGACGCAGCAGAGCGTAGCCAAGCTGCGCGAGATCGGTATCATGCCGGACATCATCGTGTGCCGCACAGAGATGGACAACCTGACGGATGCGGAGAAAAAGAAAATTGGGATGTTCTGCAACGTGGCGCCGGATCACGTCGTGGCGTTTGCCGACGTGCGACACTCCATTTATGAATGTCCGATTGATCTGGGACGAGACCGAGTGGATCGCATTGTAAATGAGGTGCTGGGCATCACGACGCCGAAGCCGAAGATGGATGAGTGGCAAAAATTTGTAGGTCGCGTGATTCATCCCTCGCACAGCGTGAAGATCGCCGTTGTTGGCAAGTACATCAGCCTACAGGATGCGTACAAATCCATCTACGAAAGCTTCACGCACGCCGGTGCAGCCAATGATTGTCGCGTCAATATTGTGAAGGTAGATGCTGAAGCACTTGAGCATAGTACCTGCGAAGAAATGATCGGAAAAGTGGACGGAATTCTCGTGCCGGGAGGCTTTGGTGGGCGCGGAATCGAGGGAAAGATCATGGCCGTGAAATACGCACGCGAGAAAGGCATTCCCTTCCTGGGCATATGCTTAGGCATGCAGGTGGCGGTCATTGAATTTGCACGCAACGTGTTGGGACTCGCCGGAGCAAACTCCACGGAATTCGACAAGGAGACCCCCTACCCGGTCATCTGTCTGCAGGAGGAGCAAAAGCACATTGAGAACATGGGCGCCACCATGCGCCTCGGCGCCTACCCGGCACATATCCTGCCAGACACCCTCTGCAGCCGTCTCTACGGCGGCAAGGAAACCGTTTCCGAACGCCACCGCCACCGCTACGAGTTTAATGCTGACTACCGCCAGGCTTGTGAGGACGCCGGTATGGTGATATCCGCCGTGAACGACGAGCACGGGCTCGTAGAGGTCGTCGAGTTGCCGGGACATCCCTTCTTCATCGCGTGCCAATACCACCCGGAATTCCAAAGCCGTCCCACCACACCACACCCACTCTTCCAGGGCCTCGTAGCCGCAGCTCTCGAGTATAAGCAGGGCTGATGATGAGTGAAAACCATGGATGAGGGACGATGTAGGATAGAGAGAAGATGACGGCAGATCTCATTGTCCTCGTTGCGTATTTTTGCGCGATATTCGGCATAGGCCTGTACGCCGGACGACGGCAGGACAGTTTGGAGAGCTATGCTTTGGGCAACCGTAGTTTGCCGTGGTGGGCGATTTTGGCTTCCATCATCGCAGCGGAGGTGAGTGCGGCATCGTTTTTGGGCACACCCGGCGAGGGATTTGTGCTGCGTAATTTTACGTATGTACAGCTTGGCATCGGGACGCTGCTCGGGCGCATCATCGTGGGCAAGCTGTTTCTCAAGCCATTCTACCACTATCGGGTGGTCTCCATTTACGAGTATTTGGAGAAGCGATTCGGACTGTACACGCGACGATTTGCGAGCTTGGTGTTCCTGCTGTCGCGTGTTTTGGCCAGCGGCACACGGCTCTTCTTCGCAGGTATCCTGCTGGTGATCGCGTACGAATGGATGACAGGCAGCGAGGGCGCCGGGGCGCATGAGACCGTCCTGCTCTACCTTGCCGCCCTCACCTTCATCACCATCGTTACCACCGTTTATACGACACTCGGCGGCCTCAAGGCCGTGGTATGGACCGATGTGTTGCAGGCTTCCATCCTCGCTATTTCCGTCGTAGCCACCATCGGTTTCCTCTTCATCAACATCATGGGCGACGGCTCCCTCTCACAGGCCTGGCACACCATCACCTCCACGATCTCCGACACCACGGCAAACCCCTGCCACCGCACACATCTCCAGCCTTGGCTCTTCTTTGATACCGGGCTCAACGGACAGAGTTTTGTGGAGGACGTGAAATACATCCTCGGTAGTGAGTACACCCTCTGGTCCGCCGTATTGGGCGCCACCTTCATCACGATGGCCACCATGGGGACGGATCAGGACATGGTCCAGCGCATGCTCGCTGCGAGGGATCGCAGCACCGGCTCACGCGCTGTCATCGTGTCCGGTATCCTGGATATGCCGATCGTTCTTGTATTGCTGTTCTGCGGGATGCTTGTGTTCGTCTTTTTCCAGAAGAACGGAATCACGCCCCCGGAGAAGGCGATTGAGATCTTTCCTTCCTTTATCATCCACTATTTGCCATCGGGGTTGCGCGGACTGCTGATAGCGGCGTTGCTTGCCACAGCCATGGGTTCCCTTTCCACGGCTCTCAACGCGTTGGCCACCACGGCTACTCGCGATTGGTATCGCGGTGTATTTCGTCCGGAGGCAAGTGAGCGGCAGACCTTACGTGCAGCGCGAGTGCTCACCGTATGCTTTGCGGCACTGCTCATCATTGTGGGCTCCGTAACGGCGTGGTACAGTGTGATGGATCCCACGATACGCATCCTGCCGATCGCACTGGGCATATTCGGCTACACCTACGGATCTCTGCTGGGTATTTTCTTACTCGGCATGCTGACGCACCGTCGCGGCAACGACCCCGGTAACATCATTGCCATGTCCGCCGGGTTTGCCGCTGTCATTTCGTTGGAGCTTCTCGGACGCGGCGGCATAACTCCCCCCATCGCTTTTCCGTGGCGCGTTACCATCGGCACCTTCGTCACCTTTGCCGTCGGATCCCTTTTCCCCACGCCCCGGTTGGGTGAGCAGACAAGTGGAACTCATCAACCTGAGCCGTAGTCCCGGGCAAACCGCATTTCCTCATGTGTTTGCCGTGGTGGTTCTTATTTCGTCGGGGTTTCTGCGTGGGGACTGCGACCAAAAACCGTGTATCGCTTGCCATCCCATTGAACAGCGCAAACGCGATCCGTACCTTCCGGGCAAACGACAGTCGTGGAGGCATTGTCCTCGTGGTTGAGACCGAGGAGAGAGACGCGTAGGAGGGTATTGCCTTTGTAAGCCTCAAAGGCGACGGCATTTTTCCATTCCTCGGAGGAAACCTCTATGCGTCCATTTTCGGGGCGAAGCTTACGGGAAGGAACCACGTCCAAGCGATCGCGGAAAATAGGAGCGCTGTTGGCAGTGATGTAATAGATGACAGAGGAATCCGGCTTGGGGTATTTGGTCGCATAGGCGAGAGCCTCCTTGCACATCTCATCGGTGACGGTGAGCCAGCCACGACCGTAGTCGTCAATTCCACGGTCAACAGGCGCCAGCATCCCGAGTCGAACGAAGAAATCCGACATATCGGTCTGAGCAGCATCACAAACGCGTTTGAAGAAGAGTGTGCGCAGTTCACCGTTGGTCATCTTCGTCTCGTCCGTGACACGTACATCGTGATAGATATCAGGATAGAAATGAGTATTGCCCCGGGCTACGGTGAAGTAGAGCATAAGCTGCCAGAGAGGGCAGACGGAGACAAAATGATCGCCGACGTGTTCGGCGGGAGGGGTAAGGATACCGTCGAAATTGGGACCACCGTGAAATTGCCAGAGTCGGTTGCGTACGAGGGCGTTATTGATGTAGCAATCGAAACGTCCGCCGCGCATCGATTCATTGTCGGCATTTTGGATGACCTCGTGTTCGAGGCGCATATCGTCGGGGTTGAGATTGTAGTTGACCCACGCGGAGCAAATGTTGTTAGTGACCTCACCCATGCCGATCCAAAGCATCCCGGGGCGAGTCTGGTTCACGTGTCCGAATTCGTGGGCAACGCCCCAAGCGCTTGAGGTCAAACCATCGACATTAGCAAGACCGGAGAGAGTATCTACGTGGAAGGCAGCGCCGATGCCGTCGGCGTGCATGAAGCCGCCCCACTGGACTCGCCCGTGGATATGGTTGCCCGGGTGCGAGTGGTCGAGATTCCATCCGAGCACATCGTTTTGCTCGAGCTCAATGATACGATCGTAAAGGGCGAGCAGCTCTGGCCCTTCATTAGCGCAGTACTTACGCAGAGAGTTCACATCAAAAGCGAGCTGGCAGCGTTCGCCAACCAGATCCATGATGTTGCATTTGGCATTTTTGAGCAAGTAGCGCCAGGTGGTAACGTCGTCCGCGCGTGTAAAGACTCCATTCACCCGTCCCCCGCGGATCTTGATACGCACGGGCGGAGCAGTTTGAGGGTCCTTGGAACGATAATCGATATAGCCCAGACCGCGAGATGAGATGGTAAGTTTGTTATCTCCTTCGGTAAGGTCATAGTCGGTGCGTTGCCCATCTTTCTCAAAATCCTGGACGATGAGCTTGATGGATTGTCCCTGGGATCCCGTGACGGAGATGAGTACTTTTTCGCCGGCGGAAAAGAAGATACCGGTAGGATTCTCGTAGGATGAGTAGTTGCTGGTTTTGAGGCGGCGGCGCAGTTCATCGTTGGAGAGGTAGGCGCAGAAGGAGCGGTCGCGATAATTTTTTTCGATGTTGCCGCGGTTCAGGAGGGAGAAATTGGTGCGTACAGGTACATCCGACTCTTCGGCAGCAATGGAATCGAAAGAGAAGAAGCAGCAAGCGGCTGAAAGAAAAGTGAGGATGACGGCAGGGGCTTTCATATTGAGAAAGAATAGAGGAGGGAAAAAATTATTGGGAAGAATGAGAGAGGATCTCCATCATTTCATTGTTGGCATAATCGAGAGCCGTCTTGCCCTCCTTGTCGGCAGCGGAGCGATCGGCTCCGGCTTGCAGAAGGGCACGAACCATATCGGTATTGCGAACGCGCACAGCTTTCACCAGCAGAGGTTCAGCCTTGAATCGAGGGTCTTTGACATCAAGACCCGCCTTAAGGAACAAGCTCAAGATGTTGGTTTGACCTCGCTGAATGGCGATGTCGATCGGGAATCCGGGACCCTCCGCAGCAGGGCTAAAGTTGATGCTCTTGTACGAGGGCAGCAAGACCTTCACATTGTCAGCGCGCCCGAACCAAACTGCATCATGCAGAGCAGTGGCTCCGTTCCAAAATTGGGTCATAGGGCTTGCTCCGGCCTTGAGCAGGAGAAGAAGCGACGAGGGATCACTCTCAGCAGCTGCAACGTGCAACATGGTTTTTCCATCTTTCCGCACAGCATTCGGGTTTGCCCCGGCACGCAGAAGAATCTTCACCCCCTCCGACCAATGCGCGCGTAAAGCAGTGCTGAGGGCATTTTGTTCTTTATCTTCCGAAAGAGCATTGATGTTCACACCTTTATCGATGGCGGTCTCCACAGCCTCTTTGTTCTTGTCCCGGATGGCGGAGATGAAGTCAAGCTCGGCCTTACGCCCCGCGCAGGCCTTTTGGAACAGACGCATGACCGCATCGCCATGGGCGAGTTGCTCCGGCGTGCGCCCTTCCTTATCACGGATCATGGGATCTGCCCCGTAGAAGAGCAGGACACGCACCATGCGTGGGTTGTTTGTCGCAGCAGCAAGATGCAGGAGTGTCTCCCCCAACTCATTCGTCTCATTCACGCAAGAGAGTACAACCCCACGACGCAAAACGAGCCTCGTTTTCTTTTTTTTCTTGTTTTTCTGACGCCCTTTGATAGAAGTTGAGACCTCCTCTTTCTCATCCTCCTCCTTCACCCCGAGCTGTTCATTTAGTCGGCGCTCAAAAGTATCCATATCGCCAACTCGTGCAGCTTCAAAAAGAGAATAGACCCCATTGCTCCGCGAAGGTACCGCACTTTTGGCGGCAGACACTTTACCTTTCTCCTTCACTCCATCCCCACGAGCGCCCTCCGCATAGCTCACCCCAGACAACAGCACCCCCACCACAAACAGCAGCCGAACCATTTGTTTCCACATCATGTCCATGATTTTACTCGACTACAATGGCACAAATAAATTGCCTTTGCAAGCTAAAACGAATACCGGAGTATTTGCCTCCACATCCGTCCCAAGAAAAAAAATGCCAACACGCAGTTATCGGCAAGTGATGCAACACAATTCATTTACGACTTGGAAATAATGCGTGATTGCGCTCGGGATATGCAATGCACAAAGCGGCTGACGGCGGTAAGGCCGATTAGCCAACCCACAGGGTTGCCCCGCAGGGGCGAAAGCTCGTGAGGCGAGCTTGAGGCAAGCATTGGTGGTGGGAAAATTTCGTGGGTGGTTTTTGTGAGGAAAGCGGTTGGAGTTACACGATGCCGGGTTCACTACCTTGACTCGCCGCCGCCCCATCAGCACCGAGCCCCGCGGGAAACGAATGCGCGTTGCCCAATCGGACTTACCGCCCACTTCGCTAACGCCCTACCGGGGCCGTCGACCGCTTTGCCGAATCGGCAGTGATTTGCCATCTTGCCAGCATACTTCCTTCGTCCATAAGAATCGCATGGGAAATAGGTTCAATGAGCCTGAGGAAAATTTTTTTGGCGCACGTGTGGTTTGCCGGAGAGGTTCTACATTTTCACTTGAAATAATGCATCGTTGTGATATATTGGCTCTTGCTAATTTATGCATTCTCTCTCATCCGCCATTGATAGCTTTCCGAGCGTAAAGGTTCTGGTTATCGGGGATCTCATGCTTGACCGCTTTATTTATGGCAAAATCGAGCGTATTTCTCCGGAGGCGCCGGTGCCCATTTTTAAGGTGGAAAGCTCAAAGGAGATGCTCGGGGGAGCAGGAAATGTGGCCGCCAACCTGCGTGCTCTGGGATGCCACGTGAGCTACGTCGGGCTTGTGGGGAATGATGTTGACGGTTCAACGCTCACGCACCTCCTTAAGGAGTCGCGTGTAAGGGCTTACCTGCTGCAGCCGGATAACTTCCCCACGATCGTCAAGAGCCGCCTCATTGCCGGCAGTAACCATATTTCACGTGTGGATCGCGAGGAAAAGGCACCTGACCTGAGTCATTCTCTGCCCGTACTTATGGAAAGATTTCGCCGTCTCGTCTCCCGAGCAGACATCGTGCTTCTCTCCGATTATGGCAAAGGCTTGCTCACCACGCAAAACACGCCGCAGCTCATTGAGATTTGCCAAAAGCTCCACAAACGAGTCATCGTTGATCCCAAGGGCGCAGATTACTCCAAGTATGTCGGCGCGACCCTCGTGAAACCCAATCTCAAGGAATTCACCGAGGTGACCGGCGGTATCCCCTTCGACCCCTCGGCTCCCGACTTTGAACAACGACTCAGCGCTGCGGCCGCCGATCTCATCACACGCTTCCACCTCGGCAACATCCTCATCACCCTCGGCGAACACGGCATGGCTCTCATTTCTGCTGAAGAACCCACCCGCGTGTGCCGTATTCCCACCAAAGCTCGAGAAGTTTATGACGTCTCCGGTGCCGGCGACACGTCCCTCGCTACCTTGGGGGCGACGCTTGCCTTGGGAATTCCTGTTGTACAAGCCATGCGTTTGGCCAACATTGCTTCCGGAGTCGTGGTGGGCAAGGTGGGCACGGCCACTGTGTCGGCAACGGAACTGCGCAGCGCGCTGTTGACCGATGAGGCATCTCTTCCTGATTCTACCACTGATCCCACCTCTCCCCAGCGTAAGATTTGTTCTCTCGCTGCTGCTACAACTCTTGTGGATGATTTGCGCAAAACCGGGAAGGTAATCGGCTTCACGAATGGTGTATTTGATTGTTGCCACATGGGACATCTCAGTTCACTCATGGCAGCACGCAAGGAGTGTGATGTCCTTGTGGTGGGGGTGAACTCTGATGCCTGCGTCAAACGGCTCAAAGGGGAAGGTCGGCCCATCCATGACGAACGCACTCGGGCACTTCTGCTGGCTTCGCTCGAATTTGTTGACTGCGTGATCCTCTTTGATGAAGACACGCCGATGGAAATCATCAAGAACTTGAGGCCCGATGTGTTGGCGAAGGAAGGTTACACGATTGATCGCTGGCCGGAGGCCCAATATGCGCAGGGGTACGGAGCAAGGATCGTGACACTGACGCGCGTCGGCAATTATTCCACAACTGCCCTGATCAACAAAATGAAATAACTCTTCTCCATGGACACTTCTTACATACGTACTCAGCTCCGGGAGCTTTCAGATGCCGCTGCCGCCCTGCAACAGCAGGCCGACTCTATCCTTCGCATTGCTGAGATATGCACTGCCGCCCTTCGCGCCGGACATAAAGTCATTTTCTGCGGTAACGGCGGCTCTGCCGCCCAATCCCAGCATCTCGCCGCTGAACTGGTCGGTCGTTACAAACTCAACCGCCCCGCCCTGGCCTCCATCTCACTCACGGTGGATACTTCCAACCTTACCGCCATCGCCAACGACTACGGCTACGATGTTGTCTTTTCACGTCAACTTGAAGGCGTCGGCTGCGCAGGAGATGTACTCATCGGACTTTCGACTTCCGGCAACTCGCGGGACATTTTGCTCGCCTTCGAACAGGCGGACAAGATGGGCATCAGCACCATCGCACTCGTGGGCAGAGCAGGCGGGAAGATGGCTTCAGCTGCGAATATCGCTCTCTGCGTACCGGCCGACACCTCGGCGCACATCCAGGAGCTGCACATCGCCGGCGGACATCTCATCTGCGACCTCATTGAAAAGAGCATCTATGGCTAAAGCCCTCTTTCTAGATCGAGACGGCACGATCAACACGGATCTCGGCTACGTCTTCCGGCAGCAGGACTTTTCCTTCATACCCGGCATCTTTGGACTTTGCTCCCGAGCCCAACAACTCGGTTACCTCATTATCGTTATTACCAACCAATCAGGAATCGCCCGGGGATTTTTCACGGAAGAAGATTTCTCTGCGATCACCCGTTACATGGTCGGCGAGTTTGCAGCACGGGGCATATCCATCGCGGATGTTATCCACTGTCCGGATTTGGGAGGCCCCATGCGCAAACCGGCGCCCGGTATGTTTCTGCTTGCCAAGAAGAGACACGCCCTTGACATGGCGGCCTGCGTCTCCGTGGGTGACAAACCACGCGACATCGAAGCGGCTCAAGCTGCCGGCTGCGGTCGTAATTTTCTCTACACTCAATCATTCAACCCCATCATCCAAGCGTTATGATTATTGTCACCGGCGGAGCCGGATTCATCGGCTCAAACATCTTAGCCTCTCTCCAGGAACATGGTTACAAGGACCTTGTCGTGGTCGATTCCCTCGGCTGCGATGATAAATGGAAGAATATTGCCAAGCGAGAACTCTTCGCCATCCTGGCCCCGCAACAACTCCTTCCCTTCCTCGCAGAACACGCCTCTCAGGTGCAAGCGATCATCCACATGGGCGCCATCTCTACAACTACGGAGGTTGACGCAGACCTTATCATTCACACCAACTTCTCACTCACACGGAGCCTGTGGGATGTGTGCTGCACCAAGCAAATTCCCTTTATTTTTGCCTCCTCCGCGGCCACCTATGGCGATGGCTCATTGGGGTTCAACGATGACGATTCACTGGAGCACCTCAACGCCCTGCGTCCCCTCAACCCCTACGGATGGAGCAAAGCTCTCTTTGATCGCTTTGTCGCCCGCGAGCGAGCGGAGAACCGTCCTACCCCGCCCCAATTTGCCGGTCTCAAATTCTTTAATGTCTACGGACCCAACGAGTACCATAAGGGTGGACAAAAAAGCGTCATCGCGCACATTTTCCCCGTAGCTTCCGCCGTGCAAGAGGTTAAGCTCTTCAAATCCTACCATCCGGACTACGCAGACGGTGAGCAGAAACGCGATTTTGTGTGGGTAGGGGATGTGGTGGACGTCATTTTGTGGCTATTGGAACATCCGGAGGTCAGCGGTCTATTCAACGTAGGGTGTGGGGAGGCTCGCAGCTTCTTAGACTTGGCTCGTGCCACCTGGGCAGCCCTCGGACACGAGCCCATCATCGGCTTCAAGGAAATGCCCGAACAGCTGCGCGATAAATACCAATACTTCACAAAGGCGGATCTTTCCAAGCTCCGCACCATCGGTTACACCGCCCCCATGACCTCCCTCGAGGAGGGAACCCGTCTGTACGTGCAAAATTATCTTTCCGCCGCCGACCCGTACAGATAAAACGGACTCGCGACGAGCACTCAACCGATGCTCACGGCGAGGACGTAGAGGATGGCATGGAGAGAGGCGAGACCGAGCAATGCATTCATGCGCTTGTCAGCAGGTGTGCGCATCAGCCCGTGCATGAGAAATCCTCCTACAAGCAGGGCCGCGAGCCAACACCAATTCCATCCCACCCCGGGAAGCACCTCCGCCAGATGCCGAACCACAGCGTACGGCGCCACCAGAAACGCCATCGCCAGTCCACGCGCTCTCCTATCCCCCAACCGAACGGCCAAAGTGCGCTTGCCGGTCGTTGAATCTTCCGCCCGATCGCGTATATTGTTCACTTCGATGAGCACACAAGAGAGCAGACCGCAGATGGTGCCGAGCATGAACGCAGCGGCGTAGATGGGCGCATATTCCTCCTGCCAGCCAATCTGCACATACACCGTTCCCATTACCGCCACCAAACCAAAAAACAACAGCACGAAGAGCTCTCCCAACCCGTGGTATGCTAGGGGAAACGGACCTCCCGTGTACAGATATGCACACAACAAACACGGCAATCCGATAGCTACAATTCCCCAACCCTGCGCCGAAATCAACGGGATGGCCGCCACCGCAGCCAGAACCATGAAGCCAAGCGCCCAACACTTCACCGCGAAGCCACTCATGCGCCCCCCTGCTGTAATGCGCATCGGCCCCTGCCGACGTTGCGTATCAGCGTGCCTCCCCGCATCCAGCGCATCGTTGAAGAGGTTGCAGGCTATCTGGATGCATGCGCAACTGAGCACGGTGTAAACAGCCAGGAAGCCATCGAGTCGGACGGTCTGTTCAACCCCGACAGCGCTGAAATGGCTCACCACCGTGCAGCCGGCCCATACGGCCACCAGCCCGGCGGGGAGTGTCTTCGGACGGGCTGCTAAAAAGATGGATGAAAGAGTGTTCATTATTTTTTGCGAGGATAGTGGCGAAAACCTCCGCGAGCCTCGCGTGCCGGATCGAAGAGGCGGTCGAGTCCGCTGTTTTTGATGAGGAGAGTCTGTTGCATGAGATACCCGAGTTTGCCGTGAGGCCACCCGCGCTGCGCAAACCAGTCGAGGTATTCGTTTGGCAAGTCGCTGATAGGACACCCTCTCGGGGGAAAATTCTTCGGTCCGTACATCCCGAAAGGCATAAAGGTCTCCGTTATATTTCTGAGCAATTCTTGCAGCTCCTCAGCAGTCGGTATGCTTGCTTCTTCCATAGCGGTTCACTCCTCTCTACCCACCACACTCCATCCCAAATTCTCCCCTGCATCCATCGGCACAACCTTCTGTCCGTACCCTCGATAACACTCCGGCACCGCCATCACCTCATCCCTCAGGACCACCACCTTCCCCGGCACCTTTAATCCGTATATGCGGCGCGCGTTATCACTCACAAATGCCTGCAGCTTCTCCAAAGCTCCGTGCTGAGCAAAGAGCTGCGCAAGCCTTGGCAAGGCAACCGGCGCACTGAAGATACCTGCCGCACATCCGCAACACTCTTTTGCTTCTTGCGGATGGGGCGCTGAGTCGCTCCCGAACATGACCTTTTCGCTCCCCCCTAAAGCAGCGGTCAACAAAGCTTCCCTGTCCTCCTCCCTTTTTGCTATCGGCTTGCAGAAAAGGTGGGGGTTCAGTTTGCCTCCCACCACATCGTCCAGCGTGAGCAACAGGTGGTGCAGCGTTATGGTGGCGCAGAGATTCTCGTATTCCTCCAACAGTTTGAGAGAAGCCGAAGTCGAGATGTGCTCCATACAGACACGCAACCTCGGGTATTTCTCGGCCAACGCGCGGTATGCCGGCAGGAACTCCTCCTCCCGATCCAGGACAAAACCATGAGTCTCGCCGTGCACCAAGAGAGGGATTCCCAGCTCCTCCATCACGCGCAGCGTGGGCTCGGCTGCCAGCACGTCACTTACGCCGGCATCGCTGTTCGTCGTGACCCCGGCCGGATAGAGTTTGATTCCAAAGAACCCCGAGGTTTCCTTTGCCCTTCGCAACTCCTCTTCACCGTACTCCCGGAAAAATAACGTCATCAACGGGAGAAAATTCTGTTTCCCCATCGCCTCCCGTACTCGCCCCTCGTACTTCTTCATAGCCTCGACATCCGCCACCGGAGGCACCAAATTAGGCATCACCACGGCTCCCGCAAAATATGCTGCACTCAGAGGAGTCACCAACCTCATCATCTCACCATCTCTCACATGCAGATGCATGTCAAGCGGCGATGTAATTCTCACTTCCATGCTCTCATCCTACCACAAACAGACTCCCCATGACAAGCGCGGAAATTCAAAGTCCTTCGACGGTTCGTACCGGTAGGAAGGCGACCGACGCCGGGATCTGACGTACCTACGGACATCTTATGATTGAGCCCCGCTTAATAACTGACCAACTCGTGGACACGGAGCCCTCGCGAGACAAATTTTCCGATAGGATTGCGGTGGATGCTTGCCATGGAGGGGGATGGTGTGGTAGAATGAGCGTATGCGGCGTATCGTGCAGACAGTGATGATAACTGCAGTGGCTCTGCTATGGGGCACTGTCGGGGAGGTGTATGGGGTAACGATGGCGAAGCAATCTGCAGATGGGAAGTGGGCGATGGTTCCGCTGGCAGACGGGTTTGATTATCCGGTAGGCAAGCCGAATGGGGAAGGTTATTACAAATCGCGCGGACTGAGGCTCAACATACCGAGGCACATGGGAGAGGATTGGAATGGCAACGGAGGAGGCAACTCCGACAAAGGAGACCCCGTGTACACGGTTGGAACAGGGCTGGTCACCTATGCCTCAGATGCGCGAGGAAGATGGGGTAAGGTTGTGATTGTAAGACACGCGTTCAGAGAGCCGAAAACAGGAAAGGTGCTTTGCTGTCAGACCTTGTATGGGCACCTGGATCGGATTGATGTGCGTCTCGGCCAGATTGTAAGGCGCGGGGATCAGATAGGAACTATCGGCACGAACAGGGGGATGTACCCGGCACACCTGCACACGGAACTACACTTCAATGTGCTCGTGAACTGCGGGCAACAGGGAATACCTAAGACAGCGCGCAATTACGGACATCTCACGCGTTTCATCGAGCACTACCGGCGGCTCACGCCGGAAAGCAAGGAGGTGCGTCTTCCGATAGGATGTTTCCTGCCGTATAAAGACACGGAGGGATTGTGATGAAGACCTGTCTCTTTGGTGGGGCGTTTGATCCGGTTCATTCCGGGCACCTGATGATAGCGAGAGCTGTGATAGAAAGCTGCAAGCCGGAGCGATTCGTATTTTTGCCCGCAGCCTGTTCGCCCTTCAAGATAGGGCAACGCAACCTTTTCACGGCAGAGGAAAGGATGGAAATGCTGCAAGTGGCTGTGCGGGAAATGGAGCACGCCGAAGTCAGCGACCTGGATCTCAAGCTGCCTCCGCCGAGCTGGACTTGGCGCCTGGTTGAACACTGGAAGAAGGAGAACCCGGGAGAACAGCTGTTCTGGTTGCTGGGGATGGATGAATGGAACGAGCTGCACCGCTGGAGCCGACTCGACCGGCTGAGCCGTGAGCTCACGTTCATTGTCTGTCAACGCAGTGAGAAAAAAGCCGTTCCCCGACCGGGGATACGGGTTGTTTTCATGGAATGTCCGGAGCACCCGGCCTCGTCCTCAGAATTGCGCAGGCTACTGGAGGAGGGCAAGCCTGTGCCCCCCGGCTGGTTACCGGAAGCTGTGCTCACGCTCACACGAAAGTACTTGGCAGGGAGAGGATGAGACAGCGAATCAGGGGGATTCTCAACGGATGCGTTTAAGCAGCCAATGAAGGAGGGATGAAATGGGGAGACGTTCCTGCTGCATGGAGTCACGGTGACGGACGGTGACGGTATCCTTAAGGGAGGGGTCATGCTCATCGCCTTCACCGATGGTCTCAAAATCGACCGTGATACAGAAGGGCGTACCCACTTCATCCTGGCGGCGATAGCGACGCCCCACTGCTCCACTCTCATCGTAAAAGACGTTCATGTAGGGACGCAACATCGCCTCAATCTCGTGGGCGATGCGCACCTGCTGCTCATTTTTCTTGAGCAAAGGAAACACAGCTGCCTTAATCGGAGCTACACGAGGATGGAAGTGCAACACCGTCCGAACATCACTTTTGCCGTCCTGTCCCAACTCCTCCTCATCGTACGCCTCGCAAAGAACGGCGAGCACCGTGCGGTCACAGCCGGCAGAGGGTTCAACAACGTGCGGTATGAAACGCTCGCGCGTACTCTCTTCAAAGTATTCCATAGGCTTGCCGGACCCCTCTTGGTGCCGCGTAAGATCATAGCAAGTGCGGTACGCGATACCCTGGAGCTCCTGCACCCCGAAGGGGAAGGCATATTCCAAGTCATAGGTTTTCTTGGAGTAAAAGGCTCGCTCGCCATCCGGCACATCGAGGATGTGAATCTTATCTCGCGGAATGCCAATGTTTTCGTAGAAACGCAAACATATCTCAAGCCACTCATCCGTCAAACGCAAGCCGTCCTCCTCACGACAAAAATATTCCACCTCCATCTGCTCAAACTCACGGGAGCGGAAGGTGAAGTTACGCGGGTTGATTTCGTTGCGGAAAGACTTCCCGATCTGCGCAATGCCGAAGGGCAGTTTCATGCGCGAGGAATCCAAGATGTTCTTGTACTGGCAAAATATACTCTGAGCCGTCTCCGGACGCAGCCAACCGATACTGGATGGATCGCTGTCATCCGCTGCAGCGCCGATCCTCGTGCGGAACATGAGGTTAAACGAACGAGCCTCTGTCACGAGCGAGCCATTGGCCGGATTGTACCGAGTTGTCTCTTTGACCTCTTGTGTGCTCTCTCCCAGCAATTCCACTTGGACGCCTTCCGGTACGGCCTTTCCCATGAGCTGTGTGTAGTACTGCTTGGCACCCTTGCGTGCCGTTTTCACGTCCTTCTCCTCCACGCTCGGTACCAACATCGAATACTCTTTCTGCGTGCTCCAACTGCCGTCCGAGAGCCGGGCTCCCTTCCACCAAAAAGCGATGCCGCTCTGCGGCGGTATCTGATCCGCGCGAAGCCGTTCCTTGCTCAGTAAACAATCGCAAAGAGGATCTGAAAAACCGCCCACATGGCCACTGGCAACAAGTACCGAGTTATGTGTCAGAATAGCGCCATCCATCCCAACGATATCCGGCCGCTCCTGCACATTCACCCTCCACCAGTAGTCCTTCACATTGCGTTTGAGCTCCACTCCAAGCGGACCGTAGTCCCAGCAACCGTTCAAGCCCCCGTATATCTCGGCGGCTTGGAAGATGAATCCCCTGCGCTTGCAAAGGCTAACTATTTTTTCCATGCGTTCCGGGTCGGTCTGTGTGCGGTCTGCCATAGCGCCCTCCATTCTATCGCATCCTCTTGTATTTGCAAGCGCAAAGAAGTACAACAAAATCCGACTTGCCAATGAAGCGGGGTAGTGGTAGAATGCGGCTCACGCAGACGAACAGATTGCAGCTATGAAAAAACCGACACTCCTTGTATTAGCCGCAGGTATGGGCAGCAGATACGGCGGATTGAAACAGCTTGACCCCATGGGGCCCAACGGAGAGGTCATCCTCGATTATTCGGTCTACGATGCCATACGTGCCGGCTTCGGGAAAGTGGTCTTCATCATCCGAAAAGACTTTGAGGAAGCCTTCAAAAGCCAAGTAGGAGCCCGTTTCGCCGGTAAAATTGAAGTGGATTACGCCTTTCAGAGCCTGGATGACCTCCCGGAGGGGTACAGCGTGCCGGAGGGAAGGGTGAAGCCCTGGGGGACAGCGCACGCGCTGTTGGCGGCGAGAGAGGTGGTGCATGAGCCATTTGGCGTGGTGAACGCCGACGATTTTTACGGGACCGATGCATTTTGTCGGGCAGCAGAGTTCCTGACCGCAGAGTCAGCTGCGGATGGAAAAGAGCATTACGCCATGATCGGCTACCCCCTCAAGAACACATTGAGCGATCATGGGGACGTTAATCGTGGCATCTGCGGAATCAGGGATGGTTTCCTGCACCGTGTTGAGGAATTCACCAAGATCCAGCGCGAGGCGGACGGCATCTGCCGAGGGAACAACTTGCGCGGCGAGCGCTTGGAGGTGGATCCTGAGGAGCTCGTAAGCATGAACTTTTGGGTATTCCCCGTGAGTTTTATGAAGCGGGTTGCCACACACTTTGAGAGGTTCATGAAGGAGCATGGCTCCGAGCCCAAGAGTGAGTGCTACATCCCCACCGTGGTGGACGAGTTTATCCACTCCGGCGACGCCGATTGCCGCGTCATTCGCACAGAAGCCTCCTGGTTGGGCGTCACCTACCCGAGTGACAAACCGGTTGTGGTACAAAGCATCGCTGAACTCATCCAAGCGGGAGTCTATCCATCCCAACTCAGCTGAACCCCTTCCCTCTTCCTCTTATGTTCGATATTCAAACAATAGCCGGTCTCTTCGACCTGCGGGCAGATTACGTATGCGGCGCTCCGTACGGGTCCGGACACATCAACGACACTTACCGCATTGAGGTGGATCAGGCCGGTCTGCGGGTCAATTACATCCTTCAGCGCGTCAACAGCAACGTCTTTAAGCAGCCCATAGCGCTTATGGAAAACGTCAAGCGGGTCACGGACGAAGCTCTGCGCGTCCTCCGGGAGGAAGGCTGCAAGGACAGCTATCGACGCACACTCACCCTCATTCCGGCAAAGGATGGCAAATGCTATTCGCAGGACGCTGAAGGGAACGTCTGGCGCGTGTACACCTTCATTGATCGTGCGCGGACCTACGATATGATTGAGAATCCGCGGCAATGCGTTGAAGTTGCACGTGCTTTCGGTAATTTCCAGAAACTCGGCGCCAACCTCCCGGGCGAACCTCTCTTTGAAACTATCCCGGACTTCCACAACACCACCAAACGCTTCCACGCATTTCAAAATGCAGTGGCGGCAGACCCGCTCGGACGCGCTAAAACAGTGCAACGGGAAATTGAATGGTTCCTCTCACGAGAGGAGGATTGCCACAAAGTCGTGAACTACCTGGCCAGTGGCGAGCTTCCCTTGCGCGTCACACACAACGACACCAAGCTTAACAACGTCATGCTTGACGACGTGACGGGCGAGGGGATCTGCGTGATCGATTTGGACACGACCATGCCGGGATCCTCTCTCTACGATTTCGGGGACATGATACGCACCTCAACATCTCCGGCTGCGGAGGACGAGAAGGACACAAAACTCGTCACCATGCGCATGGAATACTTTGAGGCGTTGGCGAAGGGATACTGTGAAGCGGCAACGTTCCTGACTCCGCTTGAGAAGGAACTGCTGCCCTTCTCCGGCAAGTTGCTCACCATGGAATGCGGTATGCGTTTCCTCACCGATTACCTGGAAGGCGATACTTACTTTAAGATCCACCGCCCGGAGCACAATTTGGATCGCACTCGTACCCAAATCGCTCTCGTGGAATCCATCGAACAGCAGATGGACGCCATGCAGAAAGTCATTGCAGGTTACTAATCCGCCCCTTGGTCTCATTCATGAGCCATCAAAAGAAGATGAGTGATTCCCTAGGAGAAAAAGCCCTCTCCTACCACGAGCATCCACGTGCGGGAAAATTGGAAATCCTGCCATGTAAGCCCTGCTTTTCCATCGATGACCTCACCCTCGCGTACTCCCCCGGAGTCGCCGAGCCGTGTCGTGCCATTGCGGCAGACCCCGCAAACGCGGCGCTCTACACGGGGCGTAGCAACCTTGTGGGCGTTATCAGCAACGGCACCGCCGTGCTCGGTCTGGGTAACATCGGAGCTCGCGCCGCCAAGCCCGTGATGGAAGGAAAGGGGCTGCTGTTTAAGATCTACGCGGACGTGGATGTGTTTGATATTGAGCTAGACGTCACAAAGCCGGAAACTCTCATCGAGGTCATCAAGACGATGGAACCCACTTTCGGAGCCATCAACCTGGAGGATATCAAGGCTCCGGAATGCTTCACTGTGGAGCAGCGCCTTCGTGAGGAAATGAACATTCCCGTCTTCCACGACGATCAACACGGTACTGCCGTCATCTCCGGCGCAGCCCTGCTGAATGCGGCACACCTCACCGGTCGGTTACTCCAAGAGATGCGCTGCGTTGTATGTGGAGCCGGCGCCGCAGGTATTGCATGCGCCAAATTCTACATGGCTCTCGGGATCCGTCGGGAAAACATCTTCATGTTCGATTCCAAGGGGCTCATCCATACAGGACGGCTGGATCTGCATCCCACAAAAGCCATGTTTGCCCAGAGTGAAGACTGCACACTGGAAGTGGCCCTGCAGGGAGCGGATATCTTCCTGGGGCTTTCGCGTAAAGGGCTTCTCAAACCCGAAATGGTTTCGAGCATGGCTCCCAACCCCATCATTTTCGCCTGCGCCAACCCTGATCCCGAAATCACCTACAGTGAAGCCAAACAGGTGCGCCCCGACTGTATCATGGGTTCCGGTCGCAGTGACTGGCCAAATCAGGTGAATAATGTGAGTTGCTTCCCCTACATTTTCCGGGCGGCGCTGGACATGCACGCTACCAGCATCAACGAGGCTATGAAAATTGCCGCCTCTCGTGCCCTCGCTGATCTAGCCCGCCAGCCCGTGCCGCCGGAGGTAGTGCACGCCAACGGGGGAGTACCCCTCCGGTTCGGCGCTGATTACGTCATCCCCAAACCTTTTGACCCCCGTATGATCACCTACCTCTGCCCGGCCATTGCCCAGGCAGCCGTCATCTCCGGAGTCGCTCAAAGAGATCTGCCCGACCTCGATCTTTACAGGCAAGAGCTGCAAGAGCGGGTACGTTGCGTGCGCGAACGTACCCGCACTCTCGTCCAGAGCTATTGAGCGGTGCCTTATCTCATCTCCCATGGAGAATCTCTCGCACACAAAGAAGGTGTGCCCCGGATCAATCTCTCTTCCCGCTGCTCCAGTTCAGGAGAAGTGCATCAGTTCAATGCCTCTTCTGAAATCATCTTCAAGATGTCCCGATCAATTTTTCTATCCTTGAAATAGAATTGTCTATCGCGGTCGGAAATGGGACGCAGGATGCGACAGGGGTTGCCAACGGCTACGGTTCTTGCAGGGATATCTTTCGTAACGATACTGCCGGCACCAATGACCGATTGGTCACCGATGGTAACGCCGGGGAGGATGCAAGAACCGGCGCCAATCCAGCAGTTGCTGCCGATATGCACCGGTCTGTTAAACTGGTAAGGGGAAGCGCCGCGCAGTTCCGGAAGAATGGGATGTCCGGCCGTACAGATCATCACATTGGGGCCAAGCTTGGTGCAATCTCCGATGTAGATATGCGTGTCATCGACGAGCGAGAGATTATGGTTGATGTACACGTGGTGCCCGAGGTGCAGAAAGCGACCACCCCAGTTGGCAAAGAATGGAGGCTCGATGAAACTTGCCTCCCCCATTTCCGCCAGCATCCTGTTCAGAAGTTCTGCTCTCTTTTGCGTTTCGCTCGGGCGCGTTTGATTGAAGTCGTAGAGAAGCTCCATGTGAGCTTTTTGTGCGAGAAGAAGTTCCTCATCGGTACATTGGTAAAGCGAGCCGTCATGCATTTGGGGGTGCGTATCCATACGGTAATGATTGCGGGATTGTAAACTTCAGAATTAGCGCAGTCAAGTTTAACCCAGCTTTTCCCAAGGCAAACGCATTCGAAATTGGGTTCAACCCACTCTCGCTTTCAACAGCAGAGGCGCCCATGACACTGTCACAGGCGCCTCTGTGTGCTAGGGCCGGAGGGACTCGAACCCACGACCAAGGGATTATGAGTCCCCTGCTCTAACCACTGAGCTACAGCCCCGCAAGGATGGTACAGGAGAAAGAGTGATGATGCAAGAGTAAAAATGCACGTAACGCGTCATTTTTAGAAGGAACGGGGGAAAGGAGAAGAGCGACGACGGGAGGGTGCGGAGTCCGGCTCTCTCGGTGAAAGAGAGGTCTGGAGGTAGAAAGAGGCGAGTGGAGCGTAACCTCTCTGAGCCATGAGCTCATTCCATTTTTGGGGAAGAACGATACGCACAGTGGCAGTGCCGCCACCCGGCACACACATGCTCTTATTGCGGTTGGCATCGCCGGTGATAAGGAGAGCGGTTTTGCCGAGCTGCATAGTCGGGACAGTAAAGAGCGAGTCCTTCTCACTCCAGCGCAGCCAGAAGGGAGTAGTCGTCTCGTCGGCGTGCTCGGTTCGAGCCAGCTTGCGGATATGGCGTTCAGGTGGGTAGGTTTCAGGGTTGAACGTACTGCCGGGATTGGCGTAATAGTTAGCCCATGCGCGCTGGAGGAGGGGCATGCGCGCGGTGTTGACGAGTGCGCTTTCAAGACTCTCCTTCGTCTTGTAACCACGAGCAAGGTTAGTTGCCACCTGGGGTGTGATGAGGAAAGTTCGATACACGCAAGGAGTTCCGCTTCCAATGGCAAATTGCTGCTTTTCCGTGGCATCCCAAGCCATAAGCTCCATGATTTTCACAGGATCGTCCCCGGTGGGGGCCATATTATTTCCCCAGTTCAAAGCCGAAGCCATGGTCACCGTATTCTCATTGACCTGGAAACCACGCTGCATATGGAAAGGCAGCCAGCCGATGGAAAGGGAGGTCTGCTCATCCTCAGCGAGGCACCATGGCATGAGGTATCCAAAGGTGCCCATGCGGTTTTGTTTGGTATAATAACCGCCGAGATTGAGCATGGCAAGAGA
The DNA here is from genome assembly GCA_947628035.1 of uncultured Akkermansia sp. Taxonomy (GTDB): domain Bacteria; phylum Verrucomicrobiota; class Verrucomicrobiia; order Verrucomicrobiales; family Akkermansiaceae; genus Akkermansia. The sequence continues at coordinate 29,205 of CANQYL010000004.1, forward strand.
TTGATGAAGCGACCGATGCGCGCGTTGGCGACGGTTGATATCTCTCCCTGCTCATGATCAATGCCCAGCTGACGGGCAACGGGTCCGTTGAGCCAACAGTATGGAGTCCACGCGTGCGTGCTCGCCAAGGTACGACGAAAATCACCATCCGCCATAGCGCGCGTGATAGCAAGCAGAATCGGCATGTACTCCGGCAGACACCCCGCCATCACCCCATTCACCGCCACATCCCGCACCCGTACTTCGCGGCGACTCGTCGGCATCATGATCACCACATCGTTCGGAGCTTCATCTGTGAACCTCAGGAACTCCGCAACGGCTTCGCGCGTCGGCGGTATAATCGGCAAACCATCCGTCCAACACTGCTCCGTAAAATATTGATTCACCTGCATCATGTCCCCGGTGAAAACAATGCCCTCCTTCTCTGACGTAGTCGATGCCTGAACTTCCTTAGGCGAGAGAGGGAACGTGAGAGCCTTGCGGATTTGCGGCCAGAGAACTTTACGGGTATTATCGCGCAATTGCTGTTCGGTATGCGCAGAAAAGGCACCCGGGTACTCTGCCACGCGAGCCACCGGCACCCCTGCCGTATGCGCTGTGAACTTCGCCTGGTTGATAAAACCGGGTGCAGCAATCATCACGGCGGGAATGCCGGCATACTCGGCCGCAATGCAGGATCCCATCTCCTTCGGAGTACACAGTCCGCAACCGCCATTGCCTGAAATCACAGCATCCACTTTCTCCTCCTTGAGACGACGGACGAAATCATCCTTCTGCGAACGCACCACACCGGGTGTAGGCCACACTCCCGCCGAACCGATCTCTCCCAGAACGAGCACTCGGGCATCCGGCGCCTCCTTCAAGATCATCTTTTTGAGTTCGGGATGAGTAATGGAAGCACGGAAACCTCCGCCGACGATGGCGATTGTTTTGCCCGCAAAAGAAGAGAGACGCGGAGCCTGCTGAATCATCGACACCTTGGCACTCGCCACAGGACAACACACGCTGTAGGAAGAAACATTCTCACCCGGCAGAGGGAGGCGGCAACTACCGGAATTGCAATCCAGCTGCGCGATGACCGTCGTTGTCGACAACAGACAGCCCCCAACAATCACTCTGTGAAAAAAAGAAAAGGACATTCGACTAGTAGAACGAAAATGCAGGAGCAGTATCTACATCACGCATTCCTTTTAATCCCATCATTGACCACAAACCATACTTTGACAGAAGGTGAGATACCGCCGAGGAACGATCAAAAGAACGGGGGGAGCACCTTCAACACAAGTTGACGTTCCCTTCTATGTCATTTTTTCAAAAGAAATCCGTCGTCCCGGAGAAGATCTCCGTTTGTGTATCATCGTGGAAACGTTCTGTTGACGCAGGGATGGCTTGCCAAGAGAAGAAGCTGCGTGGTAAAACGGAAATATGCGGGAGAGCGGAAAGCAACGCGGATGCGTCGGGCGACTGGCGCTCAGCATTGCTTTGTCCCTTTTGTTCCACGCGACAGTCGTACTGATGTTGCTGCTCATTCCGATGCAAATGCTGCGTCCCGGGACAAACGGGGAAGAGGCGAACAAACGGGCAAAGACCCGACACGTCCGGCTAGAAATAGCCGCCGCTGAGCTGCCCCCTGATGACTCCCGCCGCCCCTTCGCAAAAACCGATCCCAATCAGGAGGAAAAAGCCCCCAAGCAAGCTGACTTCATCGGCAGCCGTGACACCACAGCAAGCGCCTCTGAGTTTGCCCCTAAACGCAGAGCAGATGCCCCACTCCCCACACAAAACGGAGAAGAAACGAACGATGAGATCGTAACATTCGACCAATCCGCGCAAGAGGGCGATCTCTCCCACGAACGACTTGCCACTACCGCATCCACTGCCACTCCCCACCGTCTCCAATCTCCTCCACTGCCGACCCCTCCTGCACAGCCGCAGACACCAACTCCCCCTTCTCCCGAAAGGTCAGACTCCAGTGATCAAAAGGATCAAAAGGCTGCCCCGGGGGTGCTGGCAACCAAGGAATCTCCACGTGACGTAGAGGGAGACCTTCGCACACGCATCACTGAACCTCCGCCGAATGCCACGGGGGATGATGAATCCGACAGCCAACGCCGACATTTTCAAGTGTCTGTCCCGGTGTTTGATCCGGCTCTTGCCCAGCACGCTCAACAGGCGCAGAAGCCTGGATTTCGCACTCGAGAACGCCGTACCCGCAGTACCGGCAACTTCGTGCTCGGCAGAAAACCATCCCTCAATGTCGCCTCGACACCACTCGGTCGATACGAGGAGGAAATCTACCGCCGCATCGCTTACTACTGGTACAAGGCGTGCGATGACCACCGCGGCGACATCATCCCGGGAAGCATCATGGTGAGCCTGCGCATCAACACACGCGGGTTGCTGGAAACCATGGATCTTGTGCGCCGCCGGGGCGCCAGCGTCAGTCAACAGTCTTTTACTTTCGGAGCTATCCGACAAGCTACCCTCCCCCCCATGCCCAACACGGTTCGCGAGGAAATCGTCGGCGACCTCCTGGAACTCATCTTCACCTTCAACTTCGATTAAAAACACAACCACACCAAACTATGATCGACACCATCACCCGATTCTTCGACGCCTGTCAACCATTCGGCTACCCGCTGCTTGCTTGCTCGCTCATACTGATCACCGCTATCTTCTACCATATCCTCTACGTAGGAAGCGGACGCCTCCTGAGGGATTTCCAAAAAGCGCTCACCTCCTCCCTTGAGCAGGAAAACTCCCCCGAACCCCTTCTCATGGAACTCTGCCGACGATCATCGTCCCCTCTCGCTGAAGAGGTTCTCTATGTGCTGAGCAACCGTCAAGAACCCAACCTTGAGGAGCAGGTGGAGGCTCGTCTGCGTCTGCTGGTGGACGCCCAACGAGCCGGCATGGCTACCATCAGCGTCATCACCAACATCGCTCCCATGCTCGGAATTCTCGGCACCGCTTGGGGACTCGTGGAAATCTTCGGCGTTTTCGGCAGTGAGGGAGCCGAACCCGGCATCGCCATGGGCATCTCCACCGCACTTTACACCACCATCTTCGGTCTCGCCATTGCCGTGCCGGGCATCATTGCGCTCACCTGCTTCGAGCGTGCCCTGGAACGGCGAGCAGCTCGCATCAACTGTTTCTTCACCGAACTTCTCGCCGCCACCAAAAATTCCCATTGACTCCTCATACTTCCGGCCCCATGAAAATCTACAAGAAAGCCTCCGGCGCGCAGGGCATCCCTATTGTGCCCATGCTGGATATTCTCACCATCCTACTCATCTTCTTCATCGTCCATACGGAATTCAAGCGTCAAGTCAATGTCCTGCAGCTCACTCTCCCGCAGACGCACCACCTTGCAGGCGAGCGCGGGGACAACACTCAGGTGCTCCTTGAGATAGCAGCCAATGGCGACCTGGCACTGTCCGGACGCCGTATCTCGCGCGACAATCTGCGCGATGCCCTGTTACAAATACTCCGTGAGGCACCTCAAACGCGCCTCCAGGTTGCCGCTGCCGATGCCGCTTCCCTCTCCTCGCTCATGGAAGTACTAGATACACTCACTGCAGCTGGTCTCCGTGTCGAGCAGGTCCCCGTGCGTATCAACTACTCGGCTGAATAACCCTCTCTTCATCTTCTCCGACCGTTCCCTCCCATGAAACGGATGGAATGGAAGAGCGACGACCTACGAGCATAGCGAACGCCATGCCACCCGCTGTACCCGTCAACAGCCTTCCATCTTTATCTTCACGCGGCGTACCTCCTCACCCGAACCCGTGATGACCACCCAGACAGTTCCCAGGGGCATGAGAGAGCCATCAAAGCGATCCGCCCACTCAACCAACAGAACCATCCCACTGTGCAGGTAGTCCTGCCATCCCATACTGAGAGCATCATCCGTAGAGCGCAAGCGGTAAAAATCAAAGTGGGCAGTCGGCAAGGAGGCATCCGGGTGCTCTTGAACGAGGGCAAACGTGGGACTCACGGCAGGAATTTCCGACCCAAGCCCTTGGAGGACGCCCTGCACGAGCCGGGTTTTACCAGCTCCGAGTTCTCCCACGAGCCCGAGCACATCTCCCGCTTCAAGTGATTGAGAAAGAGCATATCCCAGCTGTCGCATCTGCTCTTCATTCTTGATTTCCCAGTTGTGAGGAGAAAAATTTTTTTTCATTTTCGGGAGAAATGTGATAAATTTTACTTGCCAAAGAACTCAGCACAGATATAATGTGCCAGCCCGTTCGCGCGGGTGCAATTAAAAAATTAGAAAAATTATGGCATACGCAGTTTTTGCATCCGGGAGCAAACAGTACCGGGTAACCGTGGGTGATGTGGTGGAAGTGGATCGTCTTCCTGACATGAAAGACGAAGGGGAGGCTACCTTTGATCACGTGTTGCTGGTAGAAGACGGGGAACACACGAAAGTGGGCGCCCCGGTAGTAGAAGGTGCGAGCGTGAAGGCGCAGGTGCTTCAAGCCGAGGCACGTGGTCCCAAAGGCATCGCGTTTAAGTTCAAGCGCCGCAAGGGTTTCCACAAAAAGAAGGGGTTCCGCGCCGCTCTCACCAAGGTAAAAATCACTGCTATCAACGCCTAATTATTAACAAGTTTCTCACTTACTAGTCATGGCACATAAAAAAGGTCAAGGTTCTGTACGCAACGGGCGCGACTCGCGCAGCAAGCGCCTCGGCGTGAAAAAATTCGGCGGGCAATCCGTCATCGCCGGCAACATCATTGTACGTCAACGCGGCACCAAGTTCCACCCCGGCAAAGGAGTCGGAATGGGACGCGATTATACGATTTTTTCGTTGGTGGATGGACGCGTGTTTTTCGACCGTGAAGGACGCCGCGTCAATGTGGCGCCGGAGGTTGCTACGGAGGTCTGAACGATCAACTCCGTTCCGAATCAAGAAGGGGAACCCTGCGTATGGGTTCTCCTTTTTTGTAGGTATCTATCCGCTCCTTTACAATCCAAGGAAAGCAATGGCAATGCCGCAAAGCATGATGGTGATGCCGGCGACCTCGGCGCTGTGGCGTTCCAACCAATCAAAACGCAGAAGTGAAAGACCCTTGATACCGAGCGCCACAGCGATCATCATCGTCGCGATCGTGCAGATGCTGAATACGATCGTAACGAGAGCGACAGCTCCGCTTCCCAGGGCCGCCGCCGGCGCCAGGATGGGTAAGAGAGCCTCGCAGGGGCCGAGCACAAAGATGATGAAGATGATCCAAGGAGTTATATTTTTGTTCTGCGTTCCCAGGAGGTTATGTCCGTGTTCATGTCCGTGGTGATGGCTGAGCCAGTTACGACGCAGGGCGTAGATGAAGTAGGCGGCGCCGAAGCCGATGAGCGCCCAAGCGGCAAGATTCCCGCGGTTCTCGTTGAGCCACTCCATATCCGTCTCACTGATGAGGTTGGAGGCGTACATAAAAAGCAGGGCTATGATAAGCGCGCTGCCCACGTGTCCGATGCCGCACACAAAGGTCCATCCAAGTGCGCGCAGTGTGCTATACCCTCGACTTCTCGCTATCATCACAAAGGGTAGATAGTGGTCCGGTCCCGCAAGTGTATGCAGCACAGCATCCCCCATGGCAAGCCCCAGCAAAATGTTAAGTGTCGTGTCCATTGTTTTCTGTCTTCTGTGAGAAAAGCGCGGAATCCATGCTGCCGGAGCGCAACGCCTCCAAGTCAAGCGTTACGTAGCAAAATCCCAGTGAACGCAGAGTCCGAGCTATCTCATCCGCTCTCTCCACGGCGTGAACCAGACTTTCTCTCTCCACCTCGATGCGTGCCATTCCTTCCCCATGCACCCGCAACCGCAACCCCACGCCCGGGAACATCTCACGCAACCGTTCCTCTCCCGCCGCCACACGTGCCAGCTTCTGCTCCGTCAATTCCGCACCGTACTCAAACCGCGTCGCGAGACAGGGGACGGACGGTTTCCGCGCCGCTCGCAGGTTCCATTCCGCCGCCAGCTCACGCACATCCTGCTTGCCCATACCGACAGCGGCCAGTGGAGAAAGCACGCCGAGTTCCTGCAGCGCACGCAACCCCGGACGAAAACTTTGGAGATCATCGCTATTCGTACCATCCATAAGCACCTTCAGACCGAATTCATTGGCCCGGTGCGCCAGTTTCGTAAAGAGAAAACGCTTGCAGAGGAGGCAACGCTCCGGAGGGTTCTTTTGCATTGTCGGCACGCTCTGCAAAGGGTTCAGGCGTATCACGTGGACCTCCGAGCCGGACTTTGCCGCTTCCAGAACGGCTTCCTCTTCCTCTCGAGCTGACTGCAGAGGAGTCGCAAAATAAAAAGCCGCCCACTTGAATTTTGCTTCCTCGCTCGCCCGGCGCAACGCCCCCAATAGCAGCGTGCTATCTACCCCGCCGGAGTACGCCAGCGCCACGCCACCCTCACTGTGTTCCCGCAGATAATGGAGGAGTCGTCGTTTCATGAGTCCGATAAGGTGAGACGAGCGGCAACATCATCACGAATACTGCGCAGGCTGCGTCCGGTCGCGAGTGCGAGAGCTTTCATGGATTCGTACTCAGGTGCACAGTGCATGATATCACCGAGCCTCGCACGCTTCACTCGCACCTCGCCGTACGGCAGCTGAACGTTGAGGATCTCTCTCTGCATCGTGATGCGCTGCACGGCTCGATAGCGCAGACCGATACTGCTGCTGTGCCGCAGGATGCAGACCTGCACCGCCTCTAACTTCTCCCCCTCAACCAAAGCTCCCAGCACGACCGCCGGTCTTCCCTTTTTCATCACGCACGGTGTGTACCATGCGTCCAGCACTCCCACGCGGAAGAGCATCTCCACGAGGAAGCCCAGTTCCTCCGGAGTAGAATCGTCAATGTTCGCCGACAGCTCATACACCTGACCCGCCGGCGCAACGTCCTCGATAAGCTGGAGACGTAAAAAGTTCGCACGCCCGAAATCGCGCTTGCCGAGACCCACTCCACTGGACAACACTCGGTAGGTCTCCGGAAGTTGCGCTTGCGTGCGTAGGGCGGCAGCTATAGCAATGCCGGTGGGGGTCACCATCTCACCGAGCGTGTCACTGCGACGGAGCGGAATGCCGCTCGCTTCTGCTAGGTGCAACACTGCGGGTACCGGAACCGGCAGCTCGCCGTGTTGACACATCACGGTTCCGTGTCCCTCGCTCAACGATGTCACCACACACCCTTCCACACCTAGATCATCCGCCAACACGGCGGCGCCGACGACATCTGCCAACGAATCCATCGCGCCCACTTCGTGGAAGTGCACCTCATCAGGTGAACACCCGTGCGCCCGAGCCTCGGCCTCCGCCACGAGGCGGAAAATTCTCTCAGCCAACGCACGAGCTCTCTCACTCATCTCAACATGTTGGAGGATATCCAGCACTTCACTGAAATGGCGATGGTTGTGGTGATGATGGTAATGTTCCTCGTGCGGTTTTTCCTCACGCGTCAGCTTCACGGTGAAGTCACAACCGGCGATGCTGTATGAACTTCCGCGTGTGATGGCATATGAAAATTCGCCGTATGGACGCAAACTCTGCAACGCAGCGTCCAATTTCTCGCGGCTTGCTCCCAACTCCAGCAGCGCCGCCACCATCATATCGCCGCTGATGCCGCATGAACCATCGATGTACAGATATTTACTCATGATTAGTTTTCCGGATATGAAGAATTCTACAGGCCTGCACAGCAGCGCCGAATCCGTTGTCAATATTGACCACGGAGAGCCCCTCCGCACAAGAGTTGAGCATCGAAAGCAACGGAGCAAGTCCCTCGAACGCCGCTCCATATCCCACCGAGGTCGGGACCGCAATCACCGGCGCTTTCACCAACCCCGCGATCACACTTCCAAGCGCTCCCTCCATCCCCGCCACCGCGATCACCACCTCTGCCTGACGTATAGCATCCACACAGCTCAACAAGCGGTGCAGCCCTGCCACGCCGACATCGTAATAACGCGCTACCTGAGCGCCCATGAACTCCGCCGTGCGAGCCGCTTCCTCCGCCACAGGGATATCTGCCGTTCCGCCCGTACAGACGGCTATCTGCCCGTGCAGCGGCTCAGGCATTTTTCCCTCTGACAGCAGCACTCGTGACAGCCCATCATATTGCACCCGCAAATCAGCCTGACGTGCTACTTCCGCATGCTGCTCCTCACTGCAACGCGTACCAAGAACAGCCACTCCGCGTGTCGCAAACGCGCGCAAGATTTCCACGAGCTGCTGTGGGGTTTTCCCCGCACAAAACACTGTTTCCGGCATTCCAGTGCGCTCTTCACGCGCCAGGTCCAACCGCGCGTATCCTAAGTTGGCTGTTTTATCGTTCATAGCGAATGTTTTTTTTACGTACAGTTGCTTCGCCCTGCACTCTGCCCCACTCTACCACAAATTTTCCTTCTTGCCAAGGCGCATACCCAGGGCAACCGCATTAGGAAATGCGTTTGCCATGTACGATTTACGATTTACGATTTACGATTTATTAATAATGTGCGCGTTGCGCAAATTATTCGAATCATCAACGTGTGCAGATGAGTTCGCTGGATCCATCATCATGATGACCGCTGGTTGTCATGATTCTTGATATGCATCAACAGTGATATCAGTCAATAAGAGCATTCTTTCTGTTGAGGCGCTTCTCTCAGATGCGTTTGCCCTGCATCCCCTCCCCCGTTTCGTAGCCGCTCACGGTACCTCGATGAGCTCGTAATGACGAGTGCCGAGTCCCATTTCCTCTCCGTACTCGAGTTGATGCTCGCCCTCACGGGAGCTGATGCGCTCCTGCAAATCGTGTTTTTCCTCCTCCGGTAGCTTTTCAAGCAGATCCAAACACGCCTGATCCACTGCAACGATATCCGTGGATGCGAGGATACCCACGTCGCGCGCCTTCGGACGTTCCGCCTCAATGCCTGCGCAGTCGCAATCCACGGACATATTACGCATCACATTAACGAAGGTTATTTTCTTGCCAAAGTGATTCACGGTAGCCATGGCGGATTCCACCATGTGTTCCATGAGATGTGCCTTCATGGCGGGATAAGGGTTGCCTTCCACCTTTTCCCCGTGCAGACCGTGTACCATATCTTTTCCTATTTTTCCGTCTGCACAGCCGATGGCAATGTTTTTGATGGAACCGCCGAAACCTCCGTGGGCATGCCCTTTGAAGTGTGTGAGCACAACCATAGAGTCATAGTTAAGGATATTTTTACCCATGCTCATCTCAGTGAAATGCTTCCCCCCTTTGATCGGCAGCATCGTCGTCCCCTCCTCATCCATGATATCTACGGGGCAAAATGTCCATCCGTTCGTCTCGAGCGTCTTGCGGTGTTGCTCCGTAGTTTGCCGCTCACCGGGGTAAAGCGTATTGGTTTCAACGAGGGTGCTGTTGGAAATAGAACTCTGGAGAGCACGGACCATGGGAATGGGCAGGATATTCGGCCCCTTGGGTTCACCGGAGTGCCATTTGATAGCCACCTTGTCGGTGATGTCCTCATTGACTTTGTTGTACACTTTGAGCAGTCCTTCCGGACTCAGGTCGCGTGTAAAATACACTTTCGCTTTAGGAGGCGTTTGCCGGTCCTGTGCATTGACGTGCACACTAAGAGCTGCACCCGCAAGTACCGTCATTATGAAAAAAGTTCGTAGTTTCATGGTCTTCGATGGCGAAGTTGGCTTCATTTTATCGTCTAAAGTCACTTGATGTCCAGAGTTTATTTTTATTCACGGCTCCATCGACACAGAAATTGAATGACGAGTGGTGCGAACACAAAACCATCGGAGAGCCTCGAAAAAACTGACAGAGGACAGAGATCTCCTAGAAGTCGCAGACTCCCCACAGCATCAGCGGCGCCCGGTGCCTTTCATCTCTCCCTCTCCGATCGGGGACAGGGTTGCCCCGCGACGTTGCATGAGATCTATCGTCAATCGATAAGGAGGAGCCGGACGGGGTCAAAAAGAAGCGCATGAAGTTCGGCCGCAATGCGATTTGCAACAGGAAGGGCAACGGCGCTTTGCGCAGCGTAAAAGGTGTAGGAGAATTCGTAGGAAGAAAGGTCGTCACCACCTGCGCGAATGTTATCTTTGGGAGAGTTGCCACGCACAACCAGAGCGAAATCAGGGCGATGTCCCGGACAAAGAACATCTGCCACACGAGAACGAGAGGTGTGGGCATCACAGATGACGATGGCCGGACAAAAGTCAGGAGGAGGTGAGGACTTGCCAATTTCTTTGGAAAGGCGGTAGATAGATTTGGAAGCCGCGTCGGTGACCGCCGCGAGTCGAGCCCCGTCCCGTTCAAAGAGCAAGAGATCTACCGCATCGGCCTTCCATTCCGATGCAGAGAGACAAGCTTTCACAACGGCGCGCACAATATAAGTAAAAAGGGAATAGCGCTCTTCAAGCAGCTTCTCACACTGCACAGCAATGGGCAGACTGATCTGCGCAAGAGCCTGCATATTTACCGTATCATCGTAAACGTAATAGCCGTCCTTGGATGCGCGGGTGGGATGAGACTCTGTCTCTGCAAGGGTGCTGTCATTGCGCTCAGGAGGAAATCCTGCCCGCACATCCTCCGCCATGATGCGTCCACGCGGACCGGTCCCACGCAAACAGGTGGGATCTACTCCCAGCTCAGCGCAGAGTTTCTTGGCAAGAGGGGAAATAAGCATAGGTAAGGGAGAAAGCAGTACCGCCTGTACACGCGGAACTCAAGCCTCGTAGCGGAGTTCCCCGTCAATGTAGGTCTTGAGAACTTCGAACTCATCGTCCAACAGAACGAGATCAGCCACGTAGCCCGGGGCTATCTTTCCGAGGTCCGACAAACCGAGGCTGAGCGCTTGGTTGAGCGAAGTGGCTTTGACGAGCTCAGAGAGAGGTTTCCCCGTGATACGATGGACATTGCGCAGTCCTTTGGCGTAGCGGAGAGTCGATCCTGCCAAGTTGCCGCTCTCCAGGCGAGCAACACCATCCTTCACAATAATGGGCAGACCGCCGAGCTGGCCGGGGCCATCCGGCATCCACGAGCAGGCCAATGAGTCCGTGATCATGATCATCTGATCGATGGGCTTATTGGAGAACGTGAGGTTGAGCATATCCGCACAGAGGTGGATCGTGTCACAGATGATTTCAATTCGGATATCATGGTCCAGCATACCGGAACCGACGAGTCCGATTTCACGATGGTGCTGGGGACTCATCTGGTTGCAGAAGTGGGTGAGGCGGCGGAGCCCGGCTGCCTTAGCCTTCATGAAGTCCGCGTGGGTGGCTGCCGAGTGTCCGGCGGAACAAGTGATGCCCTCAACTGTGGCCTTGGCAATGAAATCAATAGCCCCCGGCATCTCCGGCGCAAGAGTGATGTTGAGCACGGGGTAAATGGCGTGCAACGTCATGAGTTCCTCAAAATCTGCCGGGCGCACAAAAGCGGGATTTTGCGCACCGCACTGTTTGGGGTTGATGTAAGGTCCCTCAAGGTGTACTCCCAGGGTTTTGGAACCGTTTGGTGAGGCGGCATATTCTTTGACGCAACGACAAACATCTGCCAGCGTGTTGGTTCCGAGAGTAAGAGTCGTGGGGAGCCAAGTGGTGACGCCCTCTTTCATCTTGCAGTCAGCAATGGTACGTATGCTCTCCACCTTACAGTCGCAGGTATCACAACCTCCGGCTCCATGCGAGTGGATGTCAATGAATCCCGGCATGAGGAGGTGTCCGCCCGCGTCCTGCGTCGTGTCTGCCGTTGCTGTCTCACCCGGTTGGAGCACAGCTATAATTCTGTTGCCGTCCAACAGGACGCTGCCGCCTGCGATGTCAATGCCCGGAGAAACGATGTGAGCGTTAGTGATGAGGGTTTTCATGGTCGGAAAATGGTTGGATGGAATGGACTTTTACAGCGCCCTCATCTTACCTGCTCCTCCCGGCAGTTTCAAGTAAAATCTCCGTTCCTTCGGACCTCCGGCAAATTCGCTGAGACAGATACTGAAGGGATAAGATAAAAAATCGGCACTTCAGCCTTGCATTCTCT
>CANQYL010000005.1 GCA_947628035.1 uncultured Akkermansia sp.
GTAAATCGTAAATCGTAAATCGTAAATCGTAAATCGTAAATCGTAAATCGTAAATCGTAAATCGTAAATCGTAAATAGGCAAACGCATTTCCAATGCGTTTGCCCTGTCCCTTGCTTGCGCATTGGTCACACGTGTGGTATAATCGCTGCCGATGTTTCGCTTTTGTTCCATCATCGCGCTGGTCTTCTCGCTCATCACCGTGGTTTTCGGGGCGGGCGAGGTCGTGCTGGATATCGGTCACAGCTCATCCAGCCAAGGAGCGCAGACCCCGGGAGCCGTGCGGGGGACCATCATAACAGAATACACCTTCTGGTGCAAATATGCTCCCGTTGTCAAACGCGAAGTGGAGCGCGCCGGTTTTCGCTGCATCATTATCAACCGCGGTAATCCACCCGGCTCTGAACCCCTCGCGAGCTATGTGCGCGCCGGGCACGTCGTACACCTCATGCGTCCCGACCGTGGAGCGCAACGTTACCCCTCACGCTACCACCCGGACCGCGTGGCAAGCGGCATGGTAAGCGCCGACTACGCCATTTGGAAACGCGCCGCCTGCATCGTTTTTCTACACCACAACAACGTCTCCTCCCGATGGCTGCGCAAGCCCTGTCAGGGCCTCATCCTCTGCAATAAATACAACGGCCTCCGTCTTGCCGACTGCATCAAATCATCTCTGGAATCCGAGGTGATCAATCACGGGATGAACAACGGCGGGGTCGCCTGCCGCATCGTGATCCGCCACGTGGATGCGGATCGAGCTGCCGGCTGGCTTAACGCCTGCGATGATTCCGGCATCCCCGCCGTCGTCGTTGAAGCCGCCTACCTAGACAACTATCAGCACGCCCTGTACCTCTCTACCGATGCCGGGGCGCAAGCGTACGCACGCGCTGTCGGACACGGCATCGTGCGCTACATGAAGCAACACAGACGCGAGCCCCGCCATTTCCGCGCCAATGAAAACGCGCCGGATGAGGGTTCCTTCGGCTACGCGAAGGAGTCTCGCCGTCTCCAGGTTCCCGGCGCTAAACGTCTGATTCACTGATCGCCGCCCGCATCGCCTCAACATCCGCCGGCACACCGAACCACTTCTCAAACGAAAGAGCCCCCTGCCCCACGAGCATATCCCGGCCGTCGCAAACACACAGGTCTTTCTCCCGAGCCCTACGTTGCAGCGCGGTATCGTGCGTGATGAGGTCGAAGACAGTATGCTGCTCCGCCCGCAGCAGGTCCGGATCAACCGGCGGCGGGTCATCCTCGGAGAGTCCGAGGCTCGTGGCATTCACGACGACGACGGCTTGATCCATGGCGCTCTGCATCTGATCAGCATCTTGCAAGGAATATGTCGTGATCTCAAGTTGGGGCGCAATCCCGCGCAGTTTGTCCACCAGCTGCTCCAGCTCCGGTCGTGGACGATTCGCCAACAAGAGACGCTTGCAGCCCGCCAGGGCGCACTGCATGGCCAACGCGCTCCCCGCGCCGCCGCAGGCTCCGAGAATAAGGATACTCTTCGTCTCCGTATCCATCCCATGCCGGAGCTCCAGAGCGCGGACAAAGCCGGGTCCGTCCGTGTTCAAGCCCTCGATGATCCCATCGCGGAACACGAGCGTATTCGTCGCTCCGCTCAAACGGGAAAGCTTGTCCACTTCATCCGCCACGGTACGCGCCTCCCGTTTGAACGGCACAGTCACGTTCACCCCCAGAAACTCCAGCTTCCGAAGTCGTTCCACCAGCTCACGGAAAGCTCCGGGCTCCTTGGAACAGAGGATGCGCACGTAGGAACCGTCAATGCCGGCGGCGTGCATGGCCGCGTACTGGATGGCAGGGGAGAGCGAATGAGCGATCGGGTTGCCCACCACACCCAACCGCGGGCGTGGCAATGCGTCAGCCAGTCGCTCCAACTCCTCGATGGTGCAGACCTCCTGCATGGTCGGGAAAGCGTGCGTACCCCGTTAATTTTCCGGCGAACCGTCCTTACCCACGGTGTGCACGATCTGGCTCTTCACAAACTTGACCACCACATTCGGCGCCACTTCCAGCCGTACGGAGCTATCCTTCACCTCGCGCACAATGCCATACAAACCACCGGCTGTGATGACCTTGTCGCCGGATTTGAGGGCATCCTGACGGGCTTTGAGTTCCTTTTGTTGCTTACGCTGGGGGCGGATGGCGATGAAGTAGAAGATGACGAAGATGAGCACCAGCGTGATGATCATCTGCATACCACCTCCTTCGGGTTGTTGTGCGGCGGCTTGCGCCACAATGATTGCGTTGTTCATAGTAGTTGATGAGCTTGGTAGCGCGAGATGAAGCTGCTTTTGAAGGCAGCATACCGACCGGACTCGATGGCTTCTCGCGCTTGAGCCATGAGCCGGAGATAAAAGTGCAGATTCTGGAAGGAGAGCACGCGAAGCGCCAGCATTTCTCCTGCCCGGAAAAAATGACGCAAAGCCGCCCGGGTGAATCGCGCCACGTGCGGATGACTCTCTTCGTGGATGGGACGCTTATCGTCCTTCCAGCGTTCATTGGTGATGTGCATCGGTCCATCCGGAGTCAGCGCCACACCATGCCGTGCCAACCGAGTGGGCATTACGCAATCAAACATATCCACTCCTCTTTCGATCATCTCCAGGATTTGCACGGGAGTGCCCAAGCCCATCGCATAGCGCGGCTTTCCCTCCGGGAGGTAGGGCGTGGTATGCTCGATGGCGCGCAGCATCTCCTCCTCCGGCTCGCCCACGGACACCCCACCGATAGCGTAACCTTCCCAGTCCATCCCCGCCAGCTCCCGCGCGCACTGCTGTCTCAGGTCGGCATAGACGGAACCCTGCACGATGCCGAAGTGCAACTGCGGTTTTCCGCCGCTCGTGGGTTGATGATCCTGCACCCAACGCTTGCACCTCTCCGCCCAACGCAGTGTGTAGCCCATGGACTTCTCCGCGTATGCACGATCACAAGGGTACGGCGGGCACTCGTCGAAGAGCATCGCTATATCCGCCCCGAGATTGGCCTGAATCTCCATGCTCTTCTCGGGACTGAGCAGCATCTCCGCTCCATCCACATGATTCCGAAAACGCACGCCTTCCTCGCTGATCTTGCGTAATTGCGCCAAACTCCACACCTGAAAACCACCGGAATCCGTCAGCATCGGCCTCTCCCAACCGGCGAACCGATGCAGTCCGCCCAGCCTGCGGATCACTTCGTCTCCCGGACGAATACTCAGGTGATACGTGTTGCCCAAGATGATCTGCGCCCCCAGTTCCTCGAGCTCCTCGGGGTGCAGGGTTTTCACGGTTCCCTGCGTGCCTACCGGCATGAAGATCGGCGTCGGCACCTCCCCGTGCGGCAGATGCAACGTGCCGCGGCGCGCGCCGGTGGAATCCGTGCTGTGCAAGGTAAAGCTCATGATACGCGTCGGAACTTGGCGGAGAAAACAGGTCTGCCCATGGCTTCCCATTGTCGTTGAAAATCGGTGACGGCGTACTCCTCCCCGGGCTCCCACTCCTCCTTCCGGAAAAGTCCGTTTCTCTCCGTGTACTCGCAGACCCATTCATAATACTCTTCGTGATCCGTGCGGAAGAGAAACTCTCCCTCCTCCGTCAGAGCGCGGTGCATCACCGGTATGAATTCCTCCTGCACGAGCCGATGCTTATGGTGCTTGCCTTTCGGCCAAGGATCCGGGAAGAGATAGTGCAACCGCCGGATGCTTCCCGGCTGAATCATCCATTCCAGAAAATAGCGACTTTCAATGCGCAGAGCCCGCACATTGCACAGCCCCAATCTGTCCGCCCGACTGCACACCTTGCGTATCCTTCCCAGCAACCTCTCAATGCCCAAGTACCTCGTCTCCGGATTCCTCGTCGCCATGGTCAACAAGAATCCTCCGTCCCCGCATCCCAAATCCACCTCACACTCCTTCCCTTCACCGAAAATTTCCTTCACCCCGTAGCGGCGAAAATAATCCGGCGGTATGAAAGCTGCTGGCATTGTCGAATGCTGGATGGACGATGTCACGCGTCAGACTCACTTCTTTGCGGGCTCCGGCTTCTTCTTCAACGGCACCGCATGGAATGGCTGCGGCGCGGCTGCCTTGCTCTGTGGATTCATGGAAGCCAACTGTTCCTGCGTGACGGTGAAGTTAAACGTCCCTCCCTGCGCCGTGTCACTTTCCCCCAGTACGTGGTCAAACACGCACACGGGTCTGTACCCCTGAGCCTCCGGCATCACAAACACGCCGATCGCCATGCTCGGTCTCTCACTTGAATACGCGCTGTCACGAATCGTGTAGGAAATGCTGTTAGCTCCCTTCCTCAGTCCGCCGGATATCGTATCCGCTCGCCTCTCATTGTCGAATTCGTGGATAGATACTCCATTGATGCGCAGGTCGATCGCCCGCCCCGGCGCATCCACGAACACCTTCCCGATCAATTCGGGCTTTCCGCATGAAGGAGGCACCGCCGGAACCGCTGAATAGGGGTAAAATCCATCCTGATCCTTCAACACACTCAAATCTCGCGCCTGGAGCCGCTTGGCCACTCCCGGCAACTTGCTCAAGTCGAAGAACCTCGTCTGATCCAGCTTCCACTTCCCTTCTTCCTGGACAAATTCCAGTACAAAGGCATTTTGCTTCGCCGCCGCATCCCCCAGCTGCACCTTCCCCAGATACGTCACCGCCAATGTCTTTCCCCCGCATCCGCCTAGCGCCCCGACATACCGAAAATTCTCCAGCATCGGCGCCGCTTGTGCGCTCCGGAAAAAATCCCGAGGAAATTCTCCTCGCTCGGAGATGATGAGGTTATGAACCTTCATGCGCCGTGACGCCGTCGTGCACGAAGCCCATCCGCTTGAATCCCCGCGCTGCACGCTCAGACGCCATGTGTTGTACACGGTTTCTGCCAGTTCCTTAGCCTTCTCTTGGTTCGGCATGATAATCCCCTGAGCAGGTTCCGCCGACTTCGCAGGCGGAGCCGACTTTTCCTGAGCCGACACACCCATCCCGACCACGATGCAGATTACTCCCAGAATGGTAAAAAAGTTCGCTCTCATCTGCCAATAGACCATACAACAGACTTGCCTTTCTTGCAAGAAAATTGCATACTCTCGCTCGGGTATGACGCCATTTGCCAGCAAACTTTCTGACTCCCAATTTCACCACTCATCCGGATTCCAACACGAGACCGCAGCCCTCGTCTGGAAACGCTTCGCTGACAACTTTGAACTCCTCGCCCACTTTTACGCCCCGCTCAACCACTCCCCCTCCGACTCCATCCCTGCCGTCATCTTCTTCCCCGGAGGAATGTGGACCATGCCCGACTACGCCCAGTCTGCCGCATGGGCCACCCACCTCTCCAACCGAGGCATCACCTGCATCGTCCCCGAGTTCAGAAACCGCACCTTCTTTGAAGTCACAGCTGACGACATCCTCCATGAGGGCATTGAATTCTGGCATTGGGCTCACGCCTCCGCCCCCAGTCTCGGCATTGCGCCTTCACGTTTTACCCTCGCCGGAATGGATGCCGGCGCGCTCATGGCTCTCTGCGCCTCCATGCAACCCCTTCTCCACAAACGCAACTGGTGGCAATTTTGGAAAAAAGACATCCTCCCCCTCTCCCCCGCCTGCGTTGCCATCTTCCGCGGTATCGTGGACACTGAAGCGCAGGAAGCTCGCTTCCTCCGTATCCAGGAAGAAGTCGTCAACCCCGATGCCGTCAACCCCTCTCTTCTCTTGCGCAAAAAACTTCCCCCTCTCTTCTGCGCCCACGGTATGCTTGATCCCCTCATGGACTACGAACTGCGGGAATGGTTCTGTGACGAATGGAGACGTCTGGGCAATCGTGCGGAATTCCTCCTCTGTCCCAAAGGTGATCATTCTTTCATCCAATTTGAAGTCAACCCGACCACCTTCGAGCAAGTCCTTCTCTCGTGGGAAGAATTCATGGTTTCTCTCTCGCTCTGGCCGGAAGATGCCCTCGAGGAACCCGCTCTCATTTGACCCTCATCCGTTCCCCAAAAAACTCGCCCCCCCCCGGACGATTGATGGTCCAAGGTGCGATTTACGATTGGGAAATAATGCGCGCTGCGCGCGTTTCGGTAGGACGAAAGCTCGTGGGGCGAGCTTGGGGCAAACGCATTTGAGAGAAGTCAATCAACAGAGAATACTCTTATTGACTGATATCATTGTTGATATGTACCAAAAACCATGACAACAAGCGGTCATCATGATGATGGATCCAGAGAACTCACCTGCACACGTTGATGCTTCGAAAAATTTGCGCAACGCGCACATTATTAATAAATCGTAAATCGTAAATAGCAAACGCATTTCCCCAATGCGTTTGCCTCGGCTGTTTAGACTTGAAGGGCGCTGCGGGACGTGGTAGGATGGCGGGTGTGAAGGTAATAGTCGTTACAGGAGGGATAGGATCCGGCAAGAGCACGGTGGTGCAAATGTTGCAGGAGATGTGTGGTGAGGGGTTAAGGGTGTTTGACTGTGACAAGGCAGTGGCGGAATTGTACGATGGGGGAAAATTGTCGAGGGATCTGGTCACGGCGTTCGGTGCACAGGCGTTGGATGAAAAAGGTGGGGTGAATCGGGCCTACCTGCGAGACATCGTGACGACAAGTCCTCAGGGGCGGGCGCAGTTGGAAGAGATCGTGCATCCCAAACTGGTGCAGATGTGCAACGAGGAGCAAGCCCTTGCCAGACAAGGAGGCGAAGTGCATACATTCTTGGCGGATATACCTCTTTTCTTTGAGAGCAAGCTGGCGCACGTGGCGGCCGACAAGATATGCACGGTGGCGATCTCGAAGGAGACGCAGTTGAAGAGAGTGATGGAAAGAGGGGGGCTGAGCGAAGAGGTAGCTCGTGGGATGATTGAGGCACAGGCCGGACTCCAGGAGAAAATAGACGGGGCTGATTGCGTTTTTTGGAACGAAGGGTCTCAAGAACAGTTGCGCGCTCAGGTGGGCATTTTTTTCAAGGCCGAACTGGAAAAGGAGGCAAAAGCTCACCGAGCGAAATCGATGGTGCTCGACATCAATGAGCTCCATTCGCTGAGTTATCCGGAGCTGCAAAAGATGGCAGAAGGAGCGGCGACAAAGAACATGACGGGAGACTTGACGAGGAGGCGGATTATTGAAGGGCTTGCACAGACGTACTGCTCCGAGGGAAGTCAGGTGTATGCCACGGGAATCATCGACTACGGACGCTACCCACGACAATTTGTCCTGCGTTACGAGGAGTGTAGTTTTCGTCCGGGTGAGGATGATGTGCAGATCAACCAAGACCTGCTGGAACCTTACGGGTTACGCCCCGGCAACAAAGTGAAGGTACGGGTGTCCGCACCGCATCGGATGGAGCAACCGTTAAGTGCAGCGGAAATCGTGGAGATCGAAGGAGTGACTGCGGCTGAGTTTGTGCAGATGAAAGACTTCGAGCAGCTCACTGCTCTCATTCCGACCCGCCGCCTCATTTTGGAAAACATGGACATCAAGTCGCCGGCGATGCGGTTGCTGGACTTGGTGGCACCCCTAGGAATGGGGCAGCGCGCCTTGCTTGTCGCTCCTCCGCGCGGGGGAAAGACAATTCTGCTCAAAACGATAGCCAAATCGCTGAAGGCCAACTACCCGGAAGTTCAGTTGCTGGTGTTGCTCCTCGACGAGCGACCGGAGGAGGTAACGGATTTTGAGGAAACCGTTCAGGTGCCGGTGTACGCCTCCACGTTCGATGAGAGTTCACGTCGCCATGAGCAGCTCAGTGATGTCGTTTTGGAGCGTGCGCGACGCCTCGTTGAGCAAGGGAAAGATGTCGTCATCCTGCTCGACTCACTCACGCGTCTCGCTCGAGGCTACAACGCGAACGCGATCGGAGGAAAGACCATGAGTGGTGGGCTTGATTCCAAAGCACTTGAGAAGCCGCGTAAATTCTTTGGAGCGGCGCGTAGTGTGGAGGAGGGAGGAAGCCTCACCATCATCGCAACTTGCCTCGTGGACACGGAGTCCCGTATGGATGAGATTATCTTCGAGGAATTCAAAGGGACGGGTAATATGGAGATCCGACTGGATCGTGAACTGGCAGAGCGCCGCATCTTCCCGGCCATTGCCTTGGCTCAAAGCGGTACACGCAACGATGACCGGCTCTACCACCCTGATGAGATGGCTCGTGTGTTGCAACTGCGCCGACAACTTGCTTCCCATCCCGGTTGGGAAGCCTTGGAACTTTTGCTGGAAAACATCAAGAAGACTCAGAACAACGCTGAGCTCCTGCTCAAGGGTCTCGTCTCATAAAAACCGGTATCAGTGAGACCGAACGTGGACGCAACTCTCCGTCCATCCCCATGTGGTATCGACTCTCCCGCGGAAGCAATCATGGATGCGCGATCTACATGATACACATTTGATTTGCATGGAGGGAAAGGATGGGGTATGATGGGAGCATGGCGTATGATCTGATAGTAATCGGCGGCGGACCTGCGGGGTACGTGGGAGCCATACGCGCCGCTCAGTTGGGAAAGAAAGTGGTATGCGTAGAGAAAGAACGGGAGGGCGGCACCTGCTTGAATTGGGGGTGCATTCCGACGAAGGCTCTTCTGGAAAACGCGGAAGTGTACCGCACCATGATGGAACGAGCGGAGGAATTCGGCATCTACATGGAGGAAAAACCAAAACTGAATTGGGAGGCCGTCGTTGCAAGGTCACGACAGATAAGTGAACGTCTCTCCTCGGGGATAGCATTCCTCTTCAAAAAGCACAAGATCGAAAGCGTACGCGGTGAGGCACGCATACTCGGAAGCGGTAGGGTGGAAGTAAAGGGTGCGGACGGCTCAGTGAGCACCTTGGAGGGAGAAAAGATACTGATAGCCACCGGAGCTCGCACGCGTGAGGTTCCGGCATTCCCCATGAATGGAAAGAGCATCATCGGCAGCAAGGAGGCCCTCGTGCTGCCCAAGGTGCCGGAGAGTATGCTCGTGATAGGTTCCGGTGCGATAGGAACGGAATTTTCCTATATCTATCACTGTTTCGGGGCGAAGGTGACCATGGTGGAAGCGTTGCCGCGCATCCTGCCGAATGAAGACGATGAGGTGTGCACCCTCATGGAAAGATCTTTCAAGAAAAAGGGCATCACCTGTATGGCCGGTGCCAAAGTAGACGCTATCAAGGAAATTCCCGGCGGGGTCGAAGCAACCATCACCACCAAAAATGGTCAGACGAAACAAGTGCAGGCAGAAGTTTGTCTCGTGGCCATCGGCGTGCAACCGGTGACACCTGAGGCAGAGGGGGTGAAGCTCACGGAGCGCGGGTTCATCGAAGTGAACGAGAGATATGAGACCTCCCTCCCCGGAGTGTACGCCGCAGGGGATTGTATCGGCGGCGTCATGCTGGCACATACGGCGAGCTTTGAGGCAGCGCAAGCGGTGGAGGGTATGTTTGTTCAGGACGCTCAACCTAAGAAACCTCGATACATTCCGGGCTGCACCTACTGTCATCCGCAGGTGGCGAGCATAGGCAGACGCGAACGCGAGCTCAAGGAGAACGGCGTGGCTTACAAGGTGGGCAAATTCCCCTTCCAGGCGAGCGGACGCGCGGTGGCAGCCGGCGAGACCGAGGGTTTTGTGAAGCTCTTATTCGGTGCCGAGCACGGCGAGCTCCTCGGCGCCCACATCGTCGGAGAAAATGCCACGGAACTTATCGCCGCTCCCGGAATAGGCATCTCTGCCGAACTCACCGATGAGGACATCCACGCCGTTATTTTCGCCCACCCGACACTGGCGGAAGCTCTTCACGAAGCGACTCTCGCGGCTGACGGCGGCGCCATTCATGCGTGAGGGAACCTGACACGACATTCAACCGACGGCAAATACCATGGCAAAACATTTTTTCTACGACACGGGGGAAAAAAAGGTGGGGCCGGTATCAGGTAACGAACTCGTCCGGTTGCGCGCAAGGGGAGAGATAGCTGACGACACATGGGTACGGCTGGAAAGCTCTTCCACTTGGCGACCTCTTTCACAGATCAACTTGAGGGAAGAGGAGGAAGAAGAAGCCAACCCGAGCCTCTGGCGTCTGTTTATGCGGCATTTTTCCTGGAGGAGTCTCTTGCTATTGGCAGCTCTGCTCGTTGTTGTCATCGCAGTCGGAGTCGGACTTCTCGTGGTAGCTTGGCCGATTGTACTGGTTCTGGTGCTGGGCTACATGTTCTTCACGTTACTCTCAAAATCGTAGAGAGACGGGAAGAGAATCATTCCTCGCAGGGAGAAGAGTCCGATCCTACCTGCCGGCAGCCCATGACTCCACGGCAACCGCATTTGAGAGAAGCCCATCAACAGAGAGAATGCTCTTATTGATTGATATCATCGTTTATACGCATCAAAAATCGTGATAATCAGCAATCATCATGATGACGACTTTGAAGAACCATCCTGCGTACGTTGATGATTCAAAAAAATCTGCGCAATGCGCACATTATCAACAAATAGTAAATCGTATATCGTAAATGGCAAACGCATTTCCTAATGCGTTTGCTCTGCCCATGACTCGGCTGCATGCAGAGATGGCAGGGAGAAGAGGGCATCGTAATCGGCATCCGGCAGGTACCAATCCGCCTCAAAGAGTCCGGCAGAGCGCTCCGGAGAGAGCTGTTTCATCTGAGTCTCTTTCATCCATTTGTTGGTGTAGTGGATGGTTTGGATAACCTTGCCGGACGCGTCCGTGAGAAGCAACTTCTTTTTGTACGATCGGGAGAGAGCCACAGGCAGCGCCTTGCCGCCTTCAACTTGGGGCACGGCACCTGTGTGCAGGAGGATCGTTTTCATCTGAGCAAACTCCTCAGACGGGAGGACAAAGTCCCTTGTGACTCCCTTGCCCTTGGTGATCCGGAAGCAAGCTCCGGAAGCCAAATTGGCATTCTGCAGCAGGGAGGAGTACGACTTTTCATTGATCTGCGACCACTTCCGATCCTTAGCATCTGCAAGCTGAGAGGCAGCATCCCTCATCTGCTGGCGCACAAGTTGACCGGCTATTTGGCTCATGCAGGAGGTCGTGGTGCATACGATTACTGCGGACAAGACGGCACATAGGATGTATTTGATTTTCATCATGATAAGAGAATTATTTGCGGTAGATAACGTGAGAAAATTGCTCATAATTTTCAACAACGGAGCGTAAAGAGAAAAATTCCTCAAAGGGAGGGAAATAGGTATCCGCCTCGTGCTGTCCGGAAACAAGCGAAACATGAAGGCAACTCATGCGTGGCAGGAGCAGAGAATACACCTGAGCTCCGCCGATAACCATCACCTCGGAATCCATCAACTTGATACGCTCCAACTCAGCAACGTCACGGATGACCTCGCCCCCACCGGCTCGATATGCCTCATCGTGGGTAAGCACGATGTTTTGCCTGCCCGGCAAGGGACTCCTCAGGCTTTCATACGTCCTACGTCCCATGAGGATGGGATGCCCCATGGTGAGTTGCTTGAAAAGGCGCATGTCCTCGGAAATATGCCAAGGTATGCCCCCGCGCAAGCCGATGGCTCGGTCGAAATCCATAGCGACAACGCCGGTAAAGGTGATGCTCATACGGAAATAGGGGCTTTGATGTGTGGGTGGGGATCGTAATTTTCCAGGGAGAAGTCCTCGTAGCGGAAAGCGTCGATGCGGTCAACGTTGGGGTTGATGTGCATGGTGGGTAATGGGCGCGGCTCGCGGGTGAGCTGGAGGCGAGCCTGCTCAACATGGTTGAGATAAAGGTGCAGGTCTCCGTAGGTGTGAATGAACTCGCGCGCCTCATAGCCGCACACCTGCGCCGTCATCACCAGCAGCAACGAGTAGCTCGCTATGTTGAACGGAACGCCCAGAAAGAGATCGCAGCTGCGTTGGTAGAGCTGCAAACTGAGACCGTGTGGGTTTCCCTCCTGCCGGGAAGGAATGACGCAGAATTGAAACAGGCAGTGGCAGGGAGGCAACGCCATCTCATCCACCTGAGCCACATTCCACGCACTCACGATATGGCGGCGGCTCCACGGATTATTCTTGAGTCCATCGATAAGTTTGGCTATCTGATCGATGGTTCCTCCTTTGCCATCCGGCCACGCACGCCACTGGGAGCCATACACCGGTCCAAGATCGCCATTTTCATCCGCCCACTCGTCCCAGATCGTAACTCCGTTGTCTCGGAGATAACGAATGTTGGAGCTACCCATGAGAAACCAGAGCAACTCATGGATAATGGAGCGCAGGTGCAGTTTTTTCGTGGTAAGGCATGGAAAGCCTTTGCTCAGATCAAAGCGAGCTTGTCGTCCAAACACTCCTATGGTGCCGGTGCCGGTGCGATCTCTCCGCTCCACTCCGTTGGTGAGGACATCGTCCAGCAGATCAAGGTATTGTTTCATGATGCAGAGGGGAGAAATAAAGCTCGGCTGATCTGGGCAGCAAACGTGGCGGCTTTCTCGGCAAAGGAAAGCTCCGGGTTTTTGTAGAGAATGCCGCGCGAAACATTGATGATATTCGGTGAGGTGCGAGCGCTCCCGACGAGTGAACTGAGCTCTCCTCCCTGAGTGCCGAGCCCCGGGATGAGCATAGGGGCATCCGGCAGCTCACTCAACAGCCTCTCGTCCGCATTCGTCAACCCCACGACGAGACCCACTTCACTCACCGCTCCCTCGCGACGCGCTCGCTCCACCATCTCGCCAACCAGTTGGTACACCTTGCGTCCGTCAGCCAATCTCTGCCGTTCAATGTCGGCAGCCCCCCCATTCGAGGTCACTGCCAACAAGTAAACCGCTTTGCCGGAAGCATTCAGGAAAGGAGAGAGTGTGTCGTAACCCATAAAAGGGTTGAGGGTCACGGCATCCACATCCATCTGTTCGAAATAAGCACGCGCGTAATATTTTTGCGTCTCGCCTATATCGCCTCTCTTCGCATCCAGAATCACGGGTATGTCCCCCGGTATCGCCGGTAACAGATCATACAACATCTTCACTCCATCCGACCCCATCGCCTCAAAATACGCTATATTCGGCTTATATGCAGCAGCGTACGGAACCGTCTCCTCAATCACTTTCTCCAACCACTTCCTCATCATATCGACACTTTCAACCTCGTCGGGTCGGGGATCCAGTCCCACACATAGAGCCGACCCGGTAACTGCAATACGATCTGCCAGTTTCTCCGTGTATTTCATGCGGCAAAGCATACCACAGACTCTCATGATTGACAAGGCTCTTGCAAAGCTCGGCGTGTTTTTTGCAGAGCAACCACACGCGTCCCAAGAAAATTCTCTCTGGGCTCAATTCATGGACGATGTCGCAAAGCCTGCAAGATGGCATGGCGCAACCACTAAGCTTTCTAATTTCTCATCACTTTTGTTCCGAAAATTTCACTTCGCATTTGCTCGGCTGGAACGCGCTTTGCGCGCGAATTCCCTGAAATCGTAAATTGACGCTTCGGTACCACACTACCTCAGCGCCCTGCGGGCAAAAGCTGCGCTTTTGTCCAATCCCACTCCGAGCCCTCGTGGGCTTTGTAAATCGTAAATGGCAAACGCATTTCTAATGCGTTTGCCCCGTAGTATCCGGGCATTTCATTGACAAATCCTCCCGTCTCCGTTAGAATGGAGCCATGAGCAGACTCTCCCAAAAGACAGCCGTCGTGACGGGAGCGGGGCGCGGTATAGGCTACGCCATCGCTCACCGCTTTGCCGTGGAAGGCGCCAAGGTCATCCTCATCTCGCGTAACCCGTCATCCTGTCAGGGAGCGGCGGAAAAGATCAATACAGAGGTGCCCGGAAGCTGTAGGGCCTTTCCCTGCGATGTGTCAGACGCTGCGGCGGTGGATGCCTGTGTGAAGGAGATTCTGGCAGAATTCCCAACGATCGACATCTTGGTGAACAACGCGGGTATCACGCGGGATGGCTTGCTCATGCGCATGAAGGAGGAAGATTGGGATGCCGTGCTTGCCACGAATCTCAAGAGCGCCTTCCTCTTCACCAAAGCCCTTCAGCGCACTCTCATGAAGAGTCCCGCTCCTCGCGTCATCAATTTGAGTTCCATCGTCGGCATCTCCGGCAATCCCGGTCAAGCCAACTACGCTGCGTCGAAAGCGGGCGTCATCGGCTTCACCAAATCCATCGCCCAAGAACTCGCCGGTCGCAAGGTGACGTGCAATGCCATAGCCCCGGGCTTCATTTCAACAGAAATGACCGACGCCATTCCCGAAAAAGCGCGCGAAGCCCTGCTTGCCCGCATCCCGTTGGCCGATATGGGCAAACCGGAGGACATCGCAAATTGCGCGCTCTTCCTCGCCTCGGACGAAGCTCGTTACATCACCGGTCAGGTGCTGGTGTGCGATGGCGGAATGTGCATGTAGTCCCCTTGAGCGTCACACGGTGGAATGATGAATGCGATATGCAAGGTTCTGCTGGGTGCTGTCTGCTCGTTTGCCTTTGTCTCGTGCCAGCAAG
Source organism: uncultured Akkermansia sp. (assembly GCA_947628035.1). Taxonomy (GTDB): domain Bacteria; phylum Verrucomicrobiota; class Verrucomicrobiia; order Verrucomicrobiales; family Akkermansiaceae; genus Akkermansia. The sequence goes on from CANQYL010000005.1 coordinate 14,451, forward strand.
GCTTCGAGTCAGACCCTCCCTACAAGGGCTATAAAATGGCTCCCTACACCCTGAAGGGGCTGCGCTTCGTCCCCATGAACGTGGAGCAGGCTCTGCACTACGATGCTGTGGGAATCGCCTCCCACTACGAAGCCGACGGCGCCCGCGGAGCCATCGGTCAACGCCTTTACCGCCACGAGTACTACGCCGCTCATCGCACGCTGCCTCTTCCCTGCGTTGCCCGCGTGACCAACCTTGAGAACGGTCTCTCCTGCACCGTGCGCGTTGCCGACCGGGGACCCTACATCGCCGGTCGTCTCATCGACGTAAGCACCTCCGTGGCACACAAATTGCGTTTCCACCGTAACGGCCTCGCGCGTGTACGCATTCAGGTTCTCTCCGTCGGCGACGGACCTTACAAACGCACCCTCTGAGCAGGGCAAACGCATTTGAGAGAAGTTCATTAACAGAGAAAATGCTCTTATTGATTGGTATCATCGTTGACGCCTATCAAAAATCATGACAACAAGCGGTCATCATGATGATGGCTCTCGAGAACTCACCCGCACACGTTGATGATTCGAAAAATCTGCACGACGCGCACATTATTAATAATCGTAAATGGCAAACACATTTCCAATGCGTTTGCCGTGACCCTCCGAGAGACGGTGGGGAGGAAGCTCAGCGAGGGTTCACTCGGGAGAATTGTTTGAGGCGCAGCCCATTGAGATGGATAAAACCGGAGGCATCGTCCTGGTTGTAATCCTCATCGGTGTAATCGCCCTCCATGGTAGCGATGGCGTAGCTGTAGAGTGATTTCGGACTGCGGCGGCCGGCGTACATCACGTTGCCCTTGTAAAGCTTGAGGCGCACCTCCCCGGAAACGGTTTCCTGCGTCTTATCCACGAGCGCCTGAATCGCTTCTCTCTCCGGAGCGAACCAGAAACCGTTATAGACCATAGCGGAGTAATCTGCGATGAGGGAATCGCGCACCTTTTGCGCTTCGCGATCCATGGTGATCGTCTCGATATCACGGTGGGCGGCGAGTAAAATCGTGCCTCCGGGGGTCTCATAAATACCGCGGCTCTTCATACCCACGAAGCGGTTTTCCACGATATCCACGCGTCCGATGCCATGCAAGCCTCCCAGATGATTGAGGACTACCATGATTCCCAGCGGATCCAGCAGGGTGTAGCCATCCCTCTCGCCGACGGACTTCACCCCATGCGCCGCCATGATTTCTGAGAGACCTTCCGTCTGCAGACCCACCATATCGCCTTTTTCAAAGAGACACTGCAAGTACTGCGGCTTATCCGGAGCCTCCTCGGGAGATCGGGAGAGCACGTACATCGGGCGGTCCTCCGGCTTGGTGGCATCGTACCACGTGTCCTCCAGAATGCCGGCTTCATACGAGATATGCAGCAGGTTGCGATCCATGGAATAGGGTTTCTTCACGCTCTGGCGGATGGGGATGCCGTGGCTCTCAGCGTACTGAATGAGCTCCGTGCGACCGGGAAATTGGTCGCGCCATTCCTTCATGCGCCAAGGGGCGATGACCTGGAGGTGCGGAGCAAGCGAATTGACGGAGAGTTCGAAACGCACTTGGTCGTTCCCCTTGCCGGTCGCTCCATGGGCAATGGCATCGGCTCCCTCGGCGAGCGCGACGTCCACCATCGCCTTGGAAATGCACGGACGCGCAATGGATGTACCGAGCAGGTAGCGTCCCTCATAGAGAGCGTTTGCCCGAAACATCGGATAGATGTAATTGGCTGCAAAATCAGCCTTCAAATCACCAATGATGCACTTGCTAGCCCCGGTCGCCAGAGCCTTTGTCTCCAGCCCGTCCAGTTCTTCAGCCTGTCCCACATCTGCGCAGTACGCAATAATCTCCGCGTTGTATTTCTCTTTGAGCCACACCAAAAGGACCGAGGTATCCAGTCCGCCGGAATATGCTAGCACGATCTTCTTCATGTCTCTTCTTTTTCGCAAGCGGGGTTGTTTCTTTTCTCGTTCCGCCTGCGCGCCACGAGTATAGCCCTCCTTGCCCCTGCTGAAAAGAAAAATTACCCGTGATGGGTGATTTTCTGGTCCCGTCCCAAGAAAAAGCGATGCCAACACGCAGTTATCGGCAAGGTGATACAGCATAATCAATTGGTTGTGTACGATGGACGATGGACGATGGACGATGTGGATTTTAGCGCGCTTGCGCGCGGGGATGCGAAGCGAGAGCGAAGGTGGAAGGAGGAAGCATGGGGTGGTAATGGTAGGAAAGGGGCTGGACGTTGACTCAGCGCCGCCCCACCGGCGCTTGCTTCGGAGTCGCCTCACGACTCCTCACCCCTTTGGGGCAAAAGCAATCGCTTTTGGCTAATCGACCTTACGGCCGTCGGTCGCTTTCACCCTTCGGGCAACGCTCACGCGTTGTCCAACCGCCCTGCCCGCCCGCTTCGCGTGTGCCCTACACGGGACCGTCGGGCGTCTTGACTCAGCGCCGCCCCACCGGGTCGTCGACCGTTTTGCTGAATCGTCAATGGTTTGCCGTCTCTCCGGCTACCTCCTTCATCCAGGGAAAACGTATGGTGATTTTCTGCACCCGGTGGGAAGAACCTATGGCATGAGAGATGGCTCCGGGGACCACCGGGAACCTTCCCGCGGCGGAACCGCAGGGGAATTCCCCGTATCGTGGGTCTCAAAACTGAACCCCCAACCGGCTGCAGGGCGCAGCAGAATCTTCACTCGCCCAGCAACTTCTCCAACAAACGGTGCGAATCATCCGCAAGCTGAGCGGGATCTTCCAGAAGGCCGGCGCGCAAAAGGGCGGTGTCAATGAGCTGAGCAGCCAGCATCTTGCCGAGTTTTTCGTCCTTCTCCCGAAGTTCTGCGAGCTTAACGACGAGCGGGTGATGAGGGTTGAACTCCACGCGCGGGTGCGCCTCCGGCACGGTCTGTCCCATGGCCTTCAGGTAAGCCTTCACATCCGGAGAGAGATCGTTCTCCTCCAGCAGGGCGATGGCGGGAGCGGTGCTCACGCGGTCGCCGGTGGTCACCTTGCTGAGTTTGTCCTTGTACTCTCCCTCAAGCCAGGCGGTGAGCTGGCTCGCTTGCGATTCATCCAATCCCGGTGCATCCGGTGTGGCCTCCAGCGGCGGAAGGTCGAGATCCGCACGGGAAATGGCCTTGATCTGCTTGTCATCCACCTTGATGAGGCTGTCCACCACAAATTGATCCCCTCCGTCCGTGAGGAAGATCACCTCAAAACCGCGCGCCTTCAGTGGGTCGAGGTAGGGCGAGTGCTCCAACTGAGCGCGGTTCGCTCCGAAGAGCACGTAGATGTCCTTCTGGTTCTCCTTCATGCGCGAGATGTAGTCCGCAAAACTCGTGAGCGTCCCCGCCTCGGTGAAAGTGGATTCAAAGCGCAGCAGCTTGCCGAGGGCATCCTTGTGCTCCCAGCTGGTCACAACGCCTTCCTTGATGAAGCGGCTGAAGCGCTCCCAGAACTTGTTGTACGTATCGACGTCATTCTTGGCGAGTTCCTCAAGGTGTTTGATAAATCGCTTGGTGATGATCCCGGCGATCTTGCGCAGCAGGGAGTTGTCCTGCAGCATTTCACGAGAGATGTTGAGCGGCAGGTCATCGCTGTCCACCACGCCGATGAGGAAGCGCAGCCACTCCGGCAGCAAGCGCTCCGGCTTGCTATCGATGAGGACCTTGTGGCAGTAGAGCGACACCTCCGGCTCACAACGTCCGAAGCCCATCGCCTCCGGGTTCTCCTCCGGCACATAAAGCACAGAATTCAGCACGATCGGCGCATCCGCGCTGAAATGCATGTGCGTGAGCGGCGCACTATCTGTGTGACCGATAAAGTGATAGAAGCTCTCGTACTCCTCCTCGGTCACATCCTTTTTGCTCTTCATCCAAATGGCCTGCACGGTGTTGAGCAGCTCTCCGTTGAAGTCGATAGGGAAGCCGATGAAGTTGCTGTATTTGCCGACAATGTAGCGCACATGGTTAGGTTTGGCAAAATCAGCGGCATCCTCCTTAAGGTGGATGAGGATGCTCGTACCGCGAGGGGTATCCGCCGGAGCATCCTCCAGGGAGTAACCCTGCTGTCCGTCACTCACCCACTTCACGGGCTCCGCCGTCGGCTCCCATGAGCGCGTGGTCACCTCCACTTCATCCGCCGCCATGAACACGCTGTAAAACCCCACTCCGAACTGTCCGATGAGATCCCCCGCCTGCTCCTTGCCTTCTTTGGCTCTTTCGAGGAATTTTTTGGTGCCGGAGTGAGCGATAGTGCCGAGATATTCAATAACCTCCTGGCGAGTCATGCCGATGCCGGTGTCGGAGATGGTGAGTGTGCGTTTCTCTTCATCAGTGGTGATGCTCAGACGCAGCTCCTTTTCGGGCTGGTAGATTTCTCCGCCGGTGAGTTGCTTAAGGCGCATCTTTTCACAAGCGTCCGACGCATTGGAAACGAGCTCGCGCACAAAAACTTCACGATCGCTGTAAAAGGCGTGAATGACAATGTCAAGCAACTGCCGAACCTCTGTCTGAAATGGTTGTTTGTCCATAGAGTTTCTCCTTGCCCCCCATTCTAATCCCGCCCGATAAAACGTCAAGGGCGAACTCAGACATAGCACAATGAACCACACGTGTCCCAGAAAAAGCAATGTCAACACGCAGTTATCGGCAGATGATACAGCATAACCCATTGGTTATGTACGATGGACGATGGAAGCAAAGCCATCAAGACGGCATAGCGTAACCAATAACCCTTTCTAACCAACAACCACTCATGATTTTACCCTCCACCTCAGCTAAAGCTCGCCTCACGACTCCTCACCCCTGCGGGGCAGCCCTGCTGGCTGGCTAATCGGCCCTACAGCCGTCGGTCGCTTTCACAGTTCCCGAGCCTCCGGCTCGCTAGCATAATCCATCGTCCATCGTCCATCATACACAGCAGGCACCTCCAGTGCCCCCGTCCACGGCAAAACGCACAAGGAATAGGTTGAATAGACCCGGAGTAAATTTTATGGGATCATGCGTGGATGACCAAATGCTTACCGCCGCGTCAAATACCTCGCCAGAACATAAAGCGCCAGCAGAAGTGCGGCTCCGCCCACGAGCAGCCATGTCTCGTCCTTCACCGCGTGGATCAACGCCTCCGGCGTCGAAAGGATGTCCGGATGATCTCTCCCCACTTTGTTACCGAACCATGCGAGTGCGGCGCACCAGATGGCCGACCCGCTGATCGTTGCCAACGAGAAAGTGAGGAAGGGCATCCGCGCCAGTCCTGCCGGGATAGAGATGAGGTGCCGCACAACCGGTAAAAAGCGCGAAAAAAAGATGCCGCCGGCTGAAAAGCGCCGCATGAATCGCTCCGCTGCCTCCACCTTGCTCTCCGACATGAAAAAATACCGCCCGTACCTCATGATAAACGGACGTCCTAATACCAGCGACACGTAGTACATGACGCACGACCCCACGTACGATCCCACCGTCCCCGCTAGCACGACGCCCCACATACTCATCCCCGCCCCTTCATGTGCCGCCAGGATCGCCGCCGGCGGCACCACGACTTCACTCGGCACCGGGAAGATCGAGCTTTCCATTGCCATCAACAGTACCACCCCGGCATAGCCGAGTTCCTCAACCCACTGCATCCAGATGACCAACCACTCATGCATACGCCCATTATGCACATCACCGGCGTCCTTGAAAAGACTTTTCTTGCAAGGATGAGACCGTCTATGCTATGATGCCGCTATGAAATTTTACGTGGTAGCCGGCGAGAAAAGCGGGGACAAACAGGGAGCCCTGCTCATGCGCGAGCTCCTGTCCCGCCGTCCGGATATTGAATTTCTCGGTCTCGGCGGCAGTCGGATGCACGAGGTAGCTCCGCAAGGCGTAGAGGATTGGACCGAGCAAGCTGCCGTCATCGGGGTTGTCGAGGTCTTACGCCACGCTCGATTCTTCCTGCGTAAGCTGCGCGAGATGGAGGAACGCATCGTGTCCGACCAACCGGATGCCCTCCTGCTCATCGACTATCCGGGGTTCAACCAACGCCTCGCCGAGCGCATCCGGCGCCGCTGTCCTTCCACAAAGTTGATCTGGTTCATCGCCCCCATGGTGTGGGCCTGGCACAAGAGCCGCGTGCCGAAGCTCGCCCGCATTTTGGACCTCATGCTCTGCACCTTTCCCTTTGAAAAAAACATCTTTGAAAAAGCCGGACTGCGCGCTGAATTCGTCGGTCACCCCCTCGCGGATGACATCATGGCTCGTCGTCGGTCGGATCAGCGTGACCCCCACGTAGTCGGACTTTTCCCCGGTTCTCGCGTTCGCGAAATTGAACGCCACTTCCCCGTCTTTCTCGAGGTCGTGAAGGAGATCCGCCTCAGGCATCCGGACTGGAAAATCGAGATTTCTGCCAGCTCCCCGAAACTGGAGGATATGATGCGGGCTCTTGCGCGACGCTCCGGGGTGGAACCCGAATCGCTCGACATCCGCTGCGGCAATTACCACGACATCATGGATCGAGCCTACGCCGCCCTCGTCACCTCCGGAACGGCCACTCTCGAGGCCGCCCTCCACGACCTTCCCTTTGCTCTCGTTTACAAGGTTGCGTGGGGAACCTACCTGCTCGGTCGTATCCTTCTACGCATCCGCTTCATCGGCATGGTCAACATCCTTGCGGATGCACCCGTCACCCGCGAACTCATCCAACACGACTTCAATCTTGCCAACTGCATGACCGAACTCGAGCGTCTGATGGATCCCGCCCAACGTAAGAAAACCCTTCAGGGGATGCGCAACGCCGTAACCGGCCTCGCCAAACAGGGAGGGTCTGCCTCCCGCGCGGCAGACGCCGTTCTCTCCCTCTTCTGATCATCCTTGCTCCGTCCGAGCTTTACCGCCAACCGCCGCCGAGCTGCGTGTAGAGAGTCGGCACACAAGCGGCGTACTGATAGCGGTAGGAAGCGAGTTGCTTCTGGGCAGGGAAGAGAAGGAGCTGCGCCTGCAGCACTTCGTAGTAAGCGGCGATACCCTCCTTGTAACGAGCCATGGAGAGCTGCACACTCTCCCGATAGGCATTCACGGCCTCTTCCTGCTTGCTCATCACCTCAACGAGTTTTTCACGCTGGATAAGCGTGGTGGAGATTTCCGCCATGGCATTCAACACGGTGTTCTCGTAGTCCGCCTTAGCTGCCAGGAAGGCATCCCGCTTAGCGCGTGTGTTGGCGCGCAGTTGTCCGCCTTGGAAGAGAGGACCGGTGAGGCTGGCTCCGATACCCCATCCCGTGCGGTGGGTAAGGATGGAATGACGCAGATCGGCAGAAGCGTAGCCCCCGGCTGCCGTGAGGCTGATGCTCGGGAAGTAGTTCGCGATAGCCACGCCGATATCCGCGTTCGCCGCACGCAGCTCCTGTTCCTTTGCACGGATATCCGGACGGCGCGCGAGGACATCCGCCGGGATGCCGGCAGCCACCTTACTCGCTGCGGCAAAGTCCTGCAAATTGTCGTTGCGTGCGATATGTCCGGGCATACGACCGGCGAGAGCGGAGAGCGTGTTCTCCAACTCGGCTATCTGCATTTGAAGAGCCGGTATTTCAGCCTCGGCCGCCGAGAGGGCCGCCTGGGCGGAGGCCGTCTGCAACTTGTCGGCCACGCCGCCTTCCAGCTGGTTGCGGAAGAGATCCAGAGACTCGCGGTAGCTCTCCACGGAGGCTCGGGCGATGCGCAGCTGCTCATCCAGCATCATGAGCTGCAAGTAACCGCACGCCACCTGGCGCAGCAGGGAGATGCGCAGATTGTTGAAGTTTTCCTCCATGGCTCTCGCACCGGCCGCCGCACTCTCCACGCCCTTGCGCGTTCTGCCCCAGAGGTCCAATTCCCAGGAAGCGGAGAGGGCCGCTGAGCCGGGGTTGGAAGTGATGCCGCCTGTTTGAGCCACGGCAGCGCCGCCCTGCTGGTTCATGCCCTTGCTCTCCGAGGCACTGTAGCCGGCCCAGGGGAAGAGGGGTGCACGCGCGATGGTCACGTAACGGCGTGCGGCATCCACGTTGTGCCGAAGAGCGGCCAAGCTCCTGTTGGCGGAGAAAACGTCCCTCAACAGAGCATTGAGCTTTTCATCTTTGAGCACCGTCTGCCACGGAAGGTCGGCCATGTTTCCTTCCCCGAAGCTTTTGCCACGGAACTGCACCGGAACCGCCATGTGCGGTCGGTGCCAACGCGGACCGAAAGAACAAGACGCCGCGCCGAGAGCTACTGCCCCGAGCAGAACGATGACCGTGTATTTCTTCATAGCTGTCATGATATTACCTTTTCGTCTATAATGTTGCAAGCTCATTCTTCATCATTGCCGTGCGCGGCCAGATAAACGCGCGCCTCCTGCTCATCCGGGTCCTCCCCAAGCTCATGCAGCTTGAAACGAATCCGGAACAGACGCATCACAAACACGTACGAGCACGGAATGAGAAACACACCCAGCACAGTCGCCACCGTCATCCCCGCTACGACGACAATGCCGATCGAGTTTCGCGCAAGTGCCCCCGACCCGCTGGAGAGCACGAGAGGGATGCATCCCAGAATGAAGGCGAGCGAGGTCATCAAGATGGGACGCAGACGCAAACGAGCCGCTGCAAGCGTAGCTTCCATGAGCCCCTTGCCTCGCTCCATCTCAAGGTTGGCGAACTCCACGATCAAAATCGCATTTTTCGCCGCAAGACCCACCAGCATCACCAAACCTACCTGTGCGTACAGATTGAGCTCAAGGTGCCACAGGGCAAGTCCGCTGTACGCTCCCAACACGGCAATGGGCACCGTCATAAACACCGAGATGGGCAACGGCCACTTCTCATAAAGAGCCACCAGGATGAGGAAAGCAAAGAGACCGGACATGATGAAGATCGTACCCAGACCCGTGCTGTTGCGCACCTTATTTTCCTGGAAGCTCATATCTTGGTAATCGAAGCCGACCTTAGAGGAATCCATGGTTTGGGCATAGACTTCCTCCATAGCCTCCATGAGCTGTTGGGTGGAGTAGCCCGGCTTGGGCATCACATTGATCTTCGCCGAATTATACCCTTGGTGGTGCATCACGAATTCCGTCTCCGCTATATCCTTCACCTTCACCAACGCCGAAAGCGGCACACGTTCGCCATCCGCGTTCATCACGAAGAAGCCATCCATTTTGTCCAAGCTTGCACGATCCTCGCCCTGCGCCTGGATGTACACCTGCCACTGCTGACCGAAGGCGTTAAAGAAATTGACGAATGTGGAACCGTAGTAGGAAGCCAGGATACCGTTGGCCGTGCTGATGTCCACCTTATGGTACTGGCATTTCTCGCGATCCAACTCAAGGTACTTCTGTGGCGTGTCGGACATCATCATGTCCATGCACATCCCCACCTCCGGGCGTTTTCGCGCCGCCGCCTCAAATTCCTTCACCCTCTCGTAGAGGAACGGTACCCCCTGCCCCTCCAGATCCATCAGCACCATGGCGACGCCGTTGGCCGTGCCCACACCCGGAATAGCCGGCGGCACCAGCACCATCGCTGTGCCATCCAACCCGGCCTGCTGCACGCGAGCCATGAGTCGGCGCTGGATCTGCTGAGCCGTCTCGGCGCGCTCGCTCCAATCCTTGAGTTCCACGAAACCGATGCAGGCGCCGGGTGTCTGTACCATGTTGAGGATGTTAATACCCACGACAGAGGTGAGATTTTTCACGACCTTGGGATCGTAGAGCGCCTGTTCCAGTTTTTTATTCTGCTCCATGGCAACCTGAAGAGAAGTCTCCGGCTTCATCACCAGAGCCGCCATCAGGAAACCTTGGTCCTCATCCGGCAAAAACGCGCCGGGAACAAATTGAGAAACCGGCTTGATCGCCCCCCACATCAGGAAAAGCAGCGGCATCGAGATGATGAGCTTGCGGGCGAGTCCGCCGCAGATGCACGTGTAGAGGTTGGCCGTGCCGTTGTAGAATTTGTTGAAGAGACGATGGAAGGGAGCAAAGATGCTCTTGTTCTCCCGACTCGGCTTGAGGAGAAGCGCACAGAGAGCCGGCGAAAGTGTGAGCGCGTTGAACGCGGAAATCAGCATCGAAATAGCGATGGTGATGGCAAACTGCTTGAAGAGCGTTCCCGTGATGCCCTTGAGCATGAGCGATGGTAAAAACACCGCCGCCAACACGAGCGCGATGGCTATAACCGGTCCGCTCACCTCTTGCATGGCGGCAAATGTCGCCACACGCGGACGCAACCCCTTGTCGATATGGTGCTGCACGGCCTCCACGACGACGATAGCATCATCCACCACAAGTCCAATGGCGAGTACCATGCCCAGCAGGGAGATCGTGTTGAGCGTGAACCCCAGCAGAGGGAATATGCAGAAAGTGGAAATGAGCGAAACGGGCACGGCGATGAGAGGGATCAGCGTAGCGCGCCAATTCTGCAGGAAGATATATACCACGAGCGCCACCAGGATGATGGCTTCTACGAACGTGTGTTCAATCTCCCGTATCGAGTAACGCACGGAGGTCGTTGTGTCCAAAGCCACGGCTCCCTTCACCCCCTGCGGCATCACGGCCGTTTTCTTCTCCAGCAGCTTCGTCACTCGATCCACGGTGTCGATCGCGTTCGATCCGGGGGACTGAAAGATCACCACCGATGCCGCTATATCTCCATTACGCCGACCCGTGGCGGAATAGTTTTCCGAACCCAACTCCACGGTGGCAATATCCTTCAGATAGACGATCTGGTCCGCCTGTTGGCGCACGATGATCTCCTCAAATTCATGAGGATCCGAGAGGCGACCCTGAGTTCTCACGGTGATGGTCTTTTCCTGACCGTTGGGGACGGGATCGGCGCCGATCTTGCCACCGGGGTTGGTCATATTCTGTTTCGAGATGGCCGCGCGCACCTCATCCAGCGAGATGTTGAAATGGCTCATCTTGACAGTGTCCAGCCAGATGCGGATGGCATAGCGTCCAGCTCCGTACACAGCCACCTCGCCCACACCCTCCACGCGCTTGATCTCATCTACCAGCTTCACCTGCGCGTAATTTGCGAGATCCACGGTGTTGTAGCTGCCGTCCGGAGAGGTGAGCCCGTAAAGCATGAGGGGCAGACCCGGCTGTTGTCGGATCGTCACACCGGAGTTCATCACCTCACTGGGCATCTGTGACTGCGCCTGTCCGTAGCGCATATTCACAAGCATCTGGTCCATGTCCGTGTCTGAGTCCGGCTCAAAGACGACCATGAGGTTGTACACGCCGTTGTTGGAGGAGACCGACATCATGTAGTCCATGTGCTGCACCCCGTTCACCTGACGTTCCAGCGGCGTGCCCACAGAATCCGCCACACTCTGCGCATCCGCCCCGGGGAACATCGTCTGCAGCTGGATGATGCGCGGCGTTATCTCCGGATATTGCGAAATGGGCAGGTTGAGCAAACAGACGATACCGAGCAGTGTCGTGACCACCGCTATCACGGTGGCGATCACCGGGTGTTTGATGAAATACGCGCTCATAACCTCTCTTAGTGCTTAGCCGTTACCGATGGAGTGGTCGTCACGGGAAGAGTGTACACGAACGGTCGCGGATGGACCGTGCCGAAGCCCTCCTTGGCGCCCGCCGCGCGCAACCCCATGTTCGCCTGCGCGTAGAGAGCGGCCATCTGTCCGCCCTCCACAATGACCTGTGCCTCCTTGGGATTGTCAAAGCCGAGATCTTTCAGGCTATCCTGCAGGGGTTTGATGCGTCCCGTGATGATCTGCATGGGCATCTCCGTTTCTTTTCCGTCCCCGTTGGGCATACGCAGGACGACCTCCTGCGCCGGCAGCACATCGATGCCGTACGGTGTGCCATCCTTCCCTACTACGTAAATGAATCGATGGTTCATGGAAGAAACGAGCGCACGACTCGGCACCAGCAGCGCATCCTTCACCACCCCGGTAGGCGCTACCACTCGCACGGCTGATCCGGAACGCAGACGGAGCTCGGGATTCGGCAGATGTCCGATGAAATTCACCGTCCCCGTCGAACTGTTGACATAGCTGTCCACTGCCACAACCTGCCCCTTGTGCTCATACGTGCTGCCGTCCTCCAACACGACCTTGAATTCCGTCACCGGAGTCACCATCCCCTTGTCCGGTGAATAATCAGGCGCCAGCACCTCGCTGAGCATCTGCTTGCCCGGCACCACGAAGTCCACGCGTATCGGGTCGATGGAGGACATCGTCGTGAGCGTTACCCCTCCCGGCGTTATCAGTTCGCCGATGGAGACGTTAGCCTTGGAGGCCACGCCCGTGAAAGGTGCGCGGATCGTGCAGCGTTGGCGATTGATGCGTGCGTTCGTCAACTGCGCCTCGGATTGTTGAACCATGGCTTTGGCAACGGCAAGCGCAGCTTGACTGCGCCGACGCGCGTGCAGCGCATCCGTGTAGTTCTTCTCCGAGATGCTCCCGCTGCCCACTAATTTCTCATATCGCTCCACATCCTTGGCCGCCTGGTCATCTGCGGCAGCAGCCTGCTCCTCGCTCGCCTTAGCCACCGCCACGGCGGCCTCCGCCTGCTGCAGGGCAGCATCGTAGGTCTCGGGATCGATCTCAAAAAGCACCTCTCCCTTCTTACACACAGAACCGTCCCAGTACACCTGCTTGAGCAGCTTGCCCGTCACCTCCGGCTTGATGGCGGCCTCCTCCACCCCGCGCAGATGTCCGAACCACGTACTCTCCAGCACGACGTCCTGCTGTGCCATGTTCATCACACTCACTGTGAGCGGCGCCATCCGGTGTTGGGCTTGCAGGGCTGCCGCCTGCTCCGCCGCCTTGTCCTTACATGCGCTCAGAGCTGCCACTGCAAGCCCGGCGTATGCCATCGCTATGATTTTGTTCTTATTCATGTTCATTTTGAAATATTTTCGTACATCTTCTCCAGCATTCGGAGCAGTTCTCTCTTATCCCCCTTGCTCAACCCTCCCAAAACTTCGTTGTCCAATTCTTCCAGGAGACCCGCCACCCTCTCGTGGTCAGTTCTCACCGCCTCCGTCAACCGCACGTTCTTCACTCTCCCATCCCTCCCGTCAAAAGCCGTCCTCACATATCCCTTCGCCTCGATCCTCTCGATAAGCCCCGTCATCGTCGCATGACTCACCCCCATGTACTTCTCCAACTCCCTCTGCGTAACCGCACGCGGAGCCTGCCTCAGCATATACATCAATACCCTCCCCTGTGCCGCTGTCACCGGACACTCCGTCTTCGCCGCAAACAGGGTCGATGCCCTGTCCACGATCAGCTTCATCAAAAACAAAATGCCGTGATCTTCTCCCATCCCTCCTCCTTTCATGAATTATGTAGCATGCTGCCTTTCTCGTGACGCGATTGTACATAACTTTCTCGACTTGTCAAGCTGAAAGTCCAAGGCAACCGCATTTTTCACATCCGTCTCCAAAAAAACGACCCCAACACGCCGTTATCGGTAGGCGATGCAACATAACCCATTGGTTATGTACGATGGACGATGGACGATGTGTTGCAAAGCTGTCAAGATGGCATGGCGTAACTCCGGACGCCTTCCTCGTAACAACCGCCCGTGATTTCACACACCACCAATGCTTGCCTCAAGCTCGCCTCACGAGCTTTCGCCCCTGCGGGGCAGCCCTACGGGCTGGCTAATCGACCTTACAGCCGTCGGCCGCTTTGCGCATTGCATAGCCCGCGCCATCGGCACGCTAAAATTCAAATCGTAATTCGTAATTCGTAAATAGGCGCTAATAGGCACTGTCAAGCGCCTCCGTCCGTGTCTCACTGCCTCACCGGAATTGGATGAGCAGAGGGATGCGCGGGGAGGAGCCATCGGTCTGCAGAGGCACCACACGGTCGCTTTTCACCCAGCCGGAGGTGCCTGTGGCGGTTTGGACGTAGGATCTGCTTCCCCGTCGGGCAAGGAGATGCACAGGGGTGGAAGCGGGAAGTTCCAGGATGCTCTGCGCGTCATCCGTAGCGGCGAGCTGCAGTGGAGCAGGTTGCACCACATAGGCTATATCCGATGGGGGGAGCGAAGAGAAGTCCGTCGTCTCGCGAGTGCCGTAATAGACCCAGTCGATCAGGCAGAACACGCAGAGCAGGGCAAAGCCCACCGTACAGGGCACGAGATAAGGCGGTCTTTTCCCGCGTCTGAGGAGCAGGTGCAAGGCGATTCCGAGCAGGAACGCAGCTGTGCAGATGACGGTGGCGATCCAGAGTTGGCTGCAGTTGAGGAGCGTGAAGATGTGATCCACGGTGGATGTGACAGGGAGGATGGCGCCTTCCTTGCGCTGGATGAACGCGAGGTTGGCTCGCGCCTCCGCCAACCGAGGATTGAGCTGCAAGGCTCGCGCATAAGAGAGTGCGGCGTAACCGGGTTTGCCGAGGCGATACTGGCAATTGCCGATGTCGTAATTGATGAGATCCGGCAGCGTTTTTTCGCTTGCAAGCTCAGCATTGAGCGTCTCGAGTGCCTTGGAGAATTGTCCTCCGTTATAGAGCTGTTCCGTCGTTTCTGCCCGGAGGAACGGTATCGCGCAGAGTAGCAATACAACCGCCTTGCCGAGGGCCTTGCGCACGTTCCTCAGCATCTCGCCCCTCTGCTCCGCTGATACACTGGGATGAGCCTCCGGACGGAACACCTCATCATCGCGCAACCGGAGGATGTCGCCGAGCTCCGGACTGATGTCTTGGCGCGGAACGTGGCTTTCGATAAAGGCGCCGATGCGCTTGAGGAAGAGGGTGGGATCCTGCTCCCGCGCGATGGCGGAGAGCTCTTTCTCTCGGTTGCGATCCGCCGCTCTCAGGGCAAGTCTCTGGCGAATCCTCCTCACGGCAACAAAGCCGAAGATCACCAGTGCCGGTAGGTAGAGCAAATACCACAGCTCACGCGGAATTTGCACCACACGGCGCGCCTTCTCATCCGTCGGGATGAAACCATAAATATCCGTCATTTCCGCAACGGGAACGGTACCTGCCGGAGGAGGGGTTGCCGAGCCGGTCATGACGAGACCGGTTGCCTCCGTTTCCTTCCATGGCAAGGCAATGGGAGCTGTGGCTGCTCGGCGGTACTCCATCGCATTCGGATCAAAATAGTTCAGGATGAAAGAGGGGATGCCTCCCACCTCGGCCACCGGTCGCATCAACTGCGTGAACACCATCCCCACCGTCTCACCGGCGGCATTCACAATGGGACGGCGCGTAGCGGGAACCAACTTCCATTGGGAGCCATCATCCGGTGGGGGACAGCTGAGCTGCTGCAGGTTGCCGGACCCGCGCACAGTAATCTCCACCTCGACAGCTTCATTCATCGCCAGAGAGGTCGCAGTGGTGGAGGAGCTGATGGCGTACTGCCCCACTGTGTCAGCAAAGGGAACAGGGGCGCCGGGCGGCAGGGGAAGAGCCGACAGTGTAAGCGTGGGCAGCATAAGCTCTTCGGTGCCCACAGAGAAGAAGCCGCGCTGCCTACCTATGAGAATCTTGCCCGTGATGTCCGATTTCCCCTCACGGAACGGGGTAAACTCACCGGAGAAATCAGCCGTTCGCCAATCCTGTCCCCGCGCATAGGCGAGCGAATTGTCCAGAAGCTGACTCTGCACCGTGGCGATGATTCCCTGCACCGCCGGCTGCATGGTGCTGATCTTCACCCCAACCGCGTGCATCTGCGGGAGCGATGCCTGCACACAATCCTCAGGCAGAAAAATCTTGACCGCCACGCGGACGGGCTGGTGCACATATCCTTCCTGTGTGTCAATGTACCACAGCGCCCCGTACGGCACGGGGGTGTTGTACCACTTGATCTCCGCCGTGGAACGCACGGGCAGCACCGGGATACGCACCGTCTGCTTGCGTCCGCTGCGGAACCGCACGCGCAGTTCTCCCAACTCGAGGTTCCCCGGTTTGTCCGGACGCACGAGGATGGGCAAGATCTCCACCATCGCCCGATTGGGATCCATGGGATTGGCGCCGGCTCGAGGGGGAAGCTGTTGGATCGTTGCCGTACGCGCCCTCACGTCACCATCCAGGGCGAAGTGGTCTTCTCCCACTTCCGTATCCACCAAGTAGAGCAGAACCTTTTCTCCCGGAACGGCCACTCCCGTGGACCACAGTGCGGTCACTTCCGCAGTGACCTGCTGGAGAAAGGCGGCTGCGCAAATCGCGATGATTGCTCCTATTGTTCGCATTTTTGTGTGGGGTTAGTAATCTTTGGCTGGCGGTCGCATCGGGATGTTTCGATGAGGTATGGGCGAGCCCTCCACCTCGTCCAAATGCATACGAAGTATTCCCTCGGCTCTCTGCTTCTCTTTTTCCTCCTCGCTCAATTCAGCTTGCTGCACCTCCTGCTGCTTCTCTTCGGCTTTTTGTTCGTCTTGCTGCGGTTGCTCCTGCTGCTGCGGCTGTTCGTCCTTCTGTTCGTCCTTCCTGCCGGCCTGTTCCTGCTCCTGCTGCTGTTGATCCCGATCGGCATCCTGTCGCTGTTGGTCTTGCTGCTGTTGCTCCTGTCGATCTTGGGACTCGTCTTTTTGCCGGTCTTCGTTTTCTCGTTGCTTGTCCTGCCCTTGATCTTGCTTATCCTGGTCTTGATCCTGTTTGTCCTGCTGATCCTGCCGGTCTTGTTTGTCTTGTTGATCCTGCTGGTTCTGTTCCTTATCCTGTCCCCGTTGCTGCTGCTCTTGATCCCGCTTGTCTTGCTGATTCTGCTGGTTTTGTTTATCTTGTTTGTTTTGCTCTTGATCCTGCTTGTCCTGTTGGTTCTGCTGGTCTTGTTGTTGCTGTTGTTGTTGCTGTTGTTGTTGCTTGAGGCGTTTGATTTCTTCTTCCAGCACACGGATGAGTTCGTTCACCTTTGCCGAATTATTTTTCGCCGCGGGGAAATCAGGTTGCGCCTTCAGCGCATCCTGATAGGGGATGAGTCCCTGTTTCAATTCATCCACGATACCCTGCAGAGCCTCCACAGACGGCCCCTGAGCCGCGTCCTCCGGTTGTCCATCCGTCGGCGTGTAGAGCTGTTGCAATTTACCGAACGTGGAACGAACGTGCATATTGCCCAACGCCAAATGCGCGGCTGCTTGCAAACGCGGATCGCTCGCCAAGAGCGCCGCTGAAAAATGTCGGCTCGCCTCCTCCGGTTTTTGTTCCTCCAGAGTCTGCATCGCCCGTGCATACGCTTCTCTTGGGCTCTCTTCCTGCGCCTCCACCGCGCCGGATGATACCCCCAACACCATCAGCGCCACAACCGGCACAAACCGGAGGCGCGGAGCTCTCCACTCGGACGCCAGGACGATTGAAGCCAACGCCATCAACAGGGCAGGAAAAGCAAACCACTCGAAGAGATCCCTCGGTTGTCTTCCCGTCGAATAGCTTTCCTCATGCCGCGCCAGTTTATCCGCCGTTTCTCGTGCAAACGCCGTAAGATTCGCTCCTGAGTTCATCGCCAGGAACGAGCCCCCCGTAGCCTGCGAGAACCGTTTCAGAGCTTCAATGTTGAGCTTGCTGATCACGTGCTTTCCGGCAGCATCCTCCCAGAGTCCGTTTTCTCCGTTTTCGTCGGGGATCGGAGCTCCCGTTGACGTTCCGATGCCCACGGTAATGACGAGCAAATCGTGCTTTTTCGCCTCCTGAGCCACGCTGATGGAGGAATCCACGGTATCCTCTCCATCGCTCAGGATGACGAGAGCATTCGCCCCATCCGGCGCACTGCGGGCAAACGTGTCCATGGCCCGGCGCAACACCTGCTCAAAGTTGGTGCCTCCGTATCCGGCCCAACTGCGATTCACTTGTTCCAGCGCATCCCGCAGAGCGGTGTGATCGTACGTGAGCGGCACCACGAGATCGGCCTCGCCGGAAAAAACGATGAGTCCTATCTTGTCGCCGGGCAACGCATCTATCAACTCATAAGCCGCCGCACGAGCCTCTTCCAACCGCGAGGGCGCCACATCGCGAGTTTCCATGGACCGCGAGATGTCCATAGCAATGATGAGGTTGCGTCCGGAGGCGGAGCCCTCTCCGGGTTCGTAGCCGTTGATGGGACGAGCGGCAGCAAAAATCACACAGGTGAGCGACAGCAGCGCCAGGAGCTGCGGGAGCTTGCTCTGCCACGCGGGCGCCTGCCGCACCAACTCGGGATGCTCTTCCGAGACCAGCGCACGCCATGCCTTCCCCGTACGCCTCCGCGCGAGCAGAAGCCCGATCCCGAGCATGAGCGGCACCACCAGCGCCGCCAGAATGGATGGATAGAGAAACGTCATGGCGCAGAGCGAGAGCGTAAATACGTGAAAGCTATAGCCGCCGCAAGCAGGATGCCCGCCAGGCAGAGGGGGTACATGAAGAGAGCCTCATAACTCACGAGACGGCGGCGAGTGGCGTCGGTCTTCTCCAGAGAGTCAATGCTGCGGAAAGCCTCCTGGAGTTGGGCGCCACTGCCGGCTCGGTAGAAGCGTCCGCCGGTGATGTCGGCTATCCGGCGGAGAGTCTTCTCGTCAAAGGTGTCCACGTCAGCCGTGTAGCGCGAAAGCCTTTCGTCTCGCCCGATGGCTATCGTGAAGATTTTGATGTCCAGCTTGGCGGCCTGCTTGGCAGCATCCTCCGGGGAGAGGCTTCCGCTGTTGTTCACTCCATCCGTCACGAGAATAATCACCTTGGATTTCGTGTCCTTGCGCTCATGCAGACGGGTAGCCGCACCCGCGATGGCCGTGCCTATGGCTGTGCCATCCGGCTCGATGTACCCCGGCGTCGCCGGACGTCCGAAGGAGCCCGGATCCGCCAGATAGAATTGCGCCATGATGTCGCGCAGGATCGCGTGGTCCAGTGTGAGGGGGCTGCAAAGTTTCGCCCGGCCGGCAAAGGCGAGCAAGCCGATGCGGTCGTTCGGTCTGTCCTCGATAAAGCCGGAGATGACGTGTTTGGCGGCGTCGAGACGATTCACCGTAGCGCGTCGCAAGCGACCGCGCTCATCACGCACGTTGAAGGTCATATCCGCTATGCTCATGGACCCAGAGAGATCGCAGGCAATCATGATGTCGATGCCGCTCACCTTCTGCTCGTCGTACTCGTTGCGCCACTGCGGACGCGCCAGAGACGTGATGAGCAGCGCCCCCGCCAACACAAACAGGAGCGGTCCCACCCTCCCCACAAGCGCGCGCGGCTCGCGCAGTTGTTCACGCAACATACTCAACGTAGGCACTCGCACGCTGCCGGACGCCCCTACCCTGCGCCGCAATAAAAGCAGGGGAACCAGCAAAAGCAGCGCCCACAACCACCACGGCTCCGCCCACGTCAACTGACGGTTGATCTCACCCGCCACCGCCACGGCAGCCCAGGGAATACAACTTTGCGCGGAGGACGTCTTTCCTTCCTCCTCCTTGCGTTTCTGTTGAGCATCGTTGATGTTCTGCAGGAGATCTTTTGCTTCGCGCAGGAGTTCCCGGGAGGAATCCGATGAATCATCGGACGTGTCGTCGTACTTGAGCTCGGCGAGTTTTTCAAGGAGGTTACGTGTGGCGCGCTGGCATTTCTCCGGGACGGCGGAGAGAGAATCGACACGCCGACTGAACTCCTCATGAGTCTCAAAGAGCGAAGGATCCCTCAGTTCTCCTTGCAGAAAACGGCGAATGATGAGCGATATCTGCAAGCTGCATTGTCGCAACGGTGGCAGATCGGACTCCAACTCCGCAAGCTCTCCCTGCGCCTTTTGCAACGGCGTCAGCGCCATCTGCATCGTTGCTCTCCTCCGTTTCCTCCTCCATAGGTAGTAAACCGCCACCGCAACCACCGCCAATACCAGTAAGAGAACGATGACCCACCCGGAGCTTCCTGTGAACTGCTCCGCAGGAACCTCCGCATCAAGCGTGGGTATCGCATCAAGCGCGGGTATCGCATCGACGATGGAAGGAGTATTCGGCATGGATGGTAGAAAAGATTAGCGCACGATGACTCGACTGCGTCGCTTGAAAAGACGGCGCAACACAGGCATGAAATCCGTATCGGTGAGCAAGGCGGGATGATCGACGCCGAGCTGGTTGAAGAGCTTGTCCCAATCCGCATAATGAGCGGACAGGACTTGAGAATGGGTATGGATAAGCGCGGGGTCGGAGAGGTTGACCTGCACCTGTCGTCCCGACTCCGGATCCTGTACCAGGACAGAGCCGACCGCGGGAAGTTCCAATTCGATGGGGTCATTCACCCTCAGGGGAATGAGTTCGTGACGAAAGTTGAGCTTGCCGATGGCTTGCTTGTCCGGCGCGAAGAGAAAATCGCTGAGCATGACGAGCAGCGTCTTCTTCCTCTGCGTCCGTAAAACCTCATCCACAACCGCGCTCACCTCCTCATCCTCGCCGCCCACAGGGGCGTTCAGTATCTCGCGCACGATCCGGAGGCATTGTTGCACTCCCTTCGCCGGCGGCAGATAAAAGTGCGGCTTGCGACCGAAGAGCAACAGCCCCATCTTGTCGCCGTTCAGGGCGGCGCTGTACGCGAGCACAGCCGCCACACGCGCCGAGTATTCAAGCTTGGTGTCCGCACTACGCGAACCGGCGTAGTGCATAGAGCCGCTCGTGTCTACTGCCAGCAAAAGGGCTTGTTCGCGCTCTTCGTGGAACTTGCGCACGTAGGGCGTGCCCGTGCGCGCCGTCACTTTCCAGTCGATGAACCGCGGCTCATCTCCGGGCATATATTCGCGAAAATCATCAAAATCCAGTCCCTGTCCACGAAAACCGGAGCGGTATTCCCCGGCAAACGTAGCCTCCGCCAAGCGTCGCGCCTGCATCTCAATGCGACGCACCTTCTGCATGATGTCACGCGTCTTGTCCATGGATGGTGGCTTTATGGCACCGGAACTTTCGAAAGGATCCGCTCGACAACGTCGTCCGAGCTCACATTGGCAGCTTCCGCCTCGTAGGAGAGCAGGATTCGGTGCCGCAGGATGTCGTGTGCCAAATCCTTCACATCCTGCGGAGTGACATAGCTTCGTTGCTTGGTGAAAGCGAGGGCTTTTGAAGCGAGCGCCATGTTGATGGTGGCTCGCGGCGAAGCTCCCGCGCGCACCATGCCGCCCAACGAGCGATCCACCTTTTCCGGTGTGCGCGTGGTACGCACCAAATCCACAATGTAGCGTTGCACGGCCGGATCGATGAATATCTTGTCCACCAACGCGCGGGAGGCGTCAATGTCCTCCACGCTCACGACGGGATGCGTACTCGGAGCCGACTCCGTATGCCCCATCAATTCCAAAACCTGCAGCTCTTCGTCCCGTGACGGATAATCCACAATCACCTTGAAGAGAAAACGGTCCAACTGCGCTTCCGGTAACTGGTAGGTGCCCTCCTGCTCAATCGGGTTCTGTGTCGCCAGCACGAGGAACGGGTTCGGCAAGGAATGGCTCATCTCGCCCAAGGTCACCTGTCTCTCCTGCATGGCCTCCAGTAGGGCACTCTGAACTTTCGCCGGCGCACGATTGATTTCATCCGCCAGGATGAGATTGGCAAAAATGGGACCCCTCTTCGGGGTAAACTGGCGTTCCTGCGGGTTATAGATCATCGTTCCTATCAGGTCAGCCGGCAACAGATCCGGCGTGAACTGGATGCGCGAAAACGCCGCGTGCATCGCGCCGGCAAGCGCCTTCACCGAGAGAGTCTTCGCCAGACCGGGCACACCCTCCAGCAGCACATGCCCCTTGCAGAGCAGACTCAGGATGAGGCGGTTCACCAGGTGTTGCTGCCCGATGACTACCTTGCCCATCTCCATCTTAACTTCGCTGACCCACGCTGAACGGCGGGCGATCTCTTCGTTGAATTCCTGCGTTTTCATGGTCTCATCTGTTCTTTAGCATAACACGTTGTCGACCTATTTCAAGCCGCTTCTTCGTTCTGACACGGTTTGTTAGCCCCGTGTTCAAAAGTTTCTCCACGGACGGAAAGTCTCATGTGGAGCCGAAGATGCGGCGGGAGGTGTGGCGGAAGCGGATGAGGAGGATGATGGCGACGACGGTGAGGGAGACGATGAAGGACCACCATGCTCCGGCGGGACCCATGCGGGGGCAGAACCAGTCGGTGTGGATCCAGATAAGAGAGAGAGGGAGACCGAGCAGCCAGTAGGAGACGATGTTGGCCCAGGAGATGACGGCTGTGTCATGGCAGCCGCGCAGAAGACCTGCCATGAGGGCTTGGGTGGAGTCGGAGAATTGGTAGAGGGCGCAGAGGATGATGAGGTGGGCGGCGGTAGCGGAGACGATGGGGTCGGAAGTGTAGAGGGCGACGATAGAAAAGCGGATGGGGATGGAGAGGCAGACGAGCAGGAGGACGGCGGCGTACATGAAGAGGAGTACACCACGGAGCATGGCGCGGAAGGAAGAGGGGTCGTGGGCGCCGACGTGGTAGGCGGCGCGGATGGAGACGGCTACGCCGAGGCTGAGAGGAAACATGAAGAAGACGCCGGACACGTTGATGGCGATCTGCTGGGCGCTTACCATGAGTTCGCCGAGGGGCGCGATCACGAGGGAGATGACGCAAAAGTAGCTCATCTCGCAGAAAGAAGCGACGCCGAGGGGGGAGCCCAGACGCAACACGCGGTGCATGAGTCCTAAGTTGGGAAGTCGGAGCGCGAACATATGGCGCACCTCATGGCGGTGGGAGGAGAAGAAGAGCATGCCGAGCAGAACGACGGCCATCAACCAATGCACGATGGCCGTGGCGAGGCCGCAGCCCGGACCTCCCATGGCGGGGAAGCCCCACCAACCGAGCACGCAGGCGTAGTTGAGCGGGATGTTCAGCGCCAGTCCTATTAGACACACGACCATGGCCGGTCGCGTCTGCCCATGCCCCTCCCAGCAGCCTTGCACCACGCGCATCACCAGAGAAGCCGGTACGGCAGCCATCACGAAATAGACGTAGAGCTGGGCGGCTGCAGCGAGGCGCTCATCCGTGGTCACGAGCGGGAAAACCAGACTGCCCGCCCAGAGGAGGACGACCTCAGCCACCATGAGGAAGGGGGAGAGAGCCAATCCATTGTGCAACAGGAGCCCCGCCCGGCTTTTCATTCGGGCGCCCAGCAGACGGGCGAGCATGGGGCTGAGGATATTCAGGATAGCTCCGATAGAGACCATGACGGGCGCGGTGACCGAGCAACCGAGGGCAACGGCGGCCAGATCCGCTGTGCCTGCTTGCCCCGCGACAATGGTGTCGATCACGCCCATCCCAATATTCATGAGGTTGGCGAGATAGAGGGGGAGCATGAGGGCGAGCACTCGTCGCAATTCGCCCCGGGCAGAGCTTTTGCCTGCCGCGCTGGGATCACTCGGGTTCATTTAGGGAAAGCGTGCTGCGGCTCATGCTATCACGCGGATGCGTGTTTGACAAGAGGCATCTGCGTGTGGTAGCATGAAGCTATGGATGAGGTAGTGACGAATGCGTCCGGGTTGATGTCTTCAGCGACACCGATGGGGGAGGTTCCCCCTGCGTCGTTTGAGGCTGTGACGCCCGTGCCGACGGGATCGGCAGGAGGAGCAGAGGCGCTGCCGGAGATTTTGCTGGAACCGTTATGCATCCCGGATCACGTGCGCGCCAAGTGGGAGTCGGTACAGGGGTTATCGTTCCGGGGAGCGCAGGGAGGTTCAGGGACGACTGATGGTTACGTGCGGCTCATGGGATTGCTCTCTAACGGATCGCCCTGGGAGAGCCGTGTGAGCATGGACGCGCTTGCGCAGCCGGGAGGCGTCGTCATCGGGAGAGATGACTCATGTTGTCAGATCGTTTTGCCGGAGGCCTCTGTTTCGCGGCAGCATGCCCGCTTGGAACTCATTTCCTCCGAAGTTGTCCTCACCGACATGGCTTCTACGAACGGCGCTTTCGTGAATGGGAAGAGACTCCGGGAGGACGAGCATCGTGTCGCGCTGAGAGATGGCTTCATCATCAGCCTCGGAGAGATCCCTCTCTTGGTCGAGATTGTGCAGAGCTCCTGAGCCGGGGCAAACGCATTGGAAATGCGTTTGCCTTGGGGAAGTGCCGCAGGAGAAAAACGTCCGTCAGGGGCGCTGAGATGATTCAGCTGAGGACGGCAGATAGACGCGCGGCACTCGCGCGGAGATGGAAGTGATCACATTGCTGGGGATGGTGTGGGCGCGGGCAGTGAGTTCCTGCCAAGGCACGTTGGGTCCCATGATCTCCGCTACGTCGCCCGGTTCTACGTGGTCGAGGTGAGTCACGTCCACCATGATCTGGTCCATCGTAACGCGACCGAGCACAGGGCAGTAGGAGCCATTGAGAAAGACGCGCGCGCCGGTGTTGGAGAGGTAGTGCAGGTAGCCGTCGCCGAAGCCGATGCCGATGGTGGCCACGCGGGTAGGGGCGGAGGTGATGTAGGTGTGCTCGTACGAGACGCCGTGGTTATCCGGCAGCACACGCACAACGGTAACGCGGCTGAAGAGGGTGAGAGCCTGTTGCAGATCCTTGTTGTAGGGAGAAGGCATGGGGGAATAGCCGTAGAGGATGCGGCCGAGGCGCACCATGTTGGTGCAGGACACCTTGTAATTGAAGACAGCCGAACTGCTGCAGAGGTGGCGGTATTGGAAGTCCAATTTTTCGGAGAGCCGTTGCACAGCTTGTTCAAAAGCGGCTATTTGACGATGGGTGAAGGATATATCCTCACTGGCGGCGGAGAGGTGGGAGTAAATGCCCTCAATATGCAGGTTTTTCAGCGTAGGCAGCAGCTCCCCCATCTCGTCCAGGCCGTTCGGCAAAAGCCCGGCACGTCCCATTCCCGTGTCGATGCTGACGTGTAGGTGCACTTTTTTCCCGTAGAGCTCCCCCAGCGAGTTGAAATGCTTTGCCTCCGCGGGATCAGAAACAGCGGCTTTCCATTCGTTCTGCACGATGGCATCCCTTTCAGCCGGGAAGCAGGGTCCCAAAATGAACGGACAGGTTTTGCATCCGGCATCGCGCACACGCGCGGCCTCCGCTATCGTCGCCACACCAAAAAACGGCACGTCCTCACCGTCCAGCGCGCGCACCACGCCCTCCAGTCCGTGACCGTACGCCTCCGCCTTGACAATGGGCATGAGAGCATGGTGAGGCATCACCCGACGCACCAGGTGCAGGTTGTGTTTCATGGCGTCGGTATCCACCTGAGCCCATGCGCGAAAGAGAGAGGTGTCGGACATGCGGGCATTCTACGCCGCCCGACTGTGAAAAGCAATCCTTTTCAACAGACGGTGGACGGGAGGTGCCTGACGGCGCCTATTTACGATTTAGCAAAACCTGCAAGATGGCATAGCGTGAACCGTGTACACATACACGCCGCCGGGCACCCAAAGGCACCCGGCGGCATATGTTCCTCGGAAGGATTTCGTCAGAATGCGACGCTGGCGCCCGCACCGACGTTCCATGAATTGGTCCCGGAACGCAGGTCGGCCTCGCCGTTGACGTAAATCAGCGTGTTGCCGCTCACCGGTACGCTGAGACCCGCTCCGAGCTGCGCTCCCACTACACCTGTTTCAGCCGAACGTACACGTCCGCTGTAGCTGCGATCTCCCAGGAAGGAGACATCTGCCTTACTGCGGCGATCGCCCATATCCACCGCCACGTTAGCACGTAGCTCCAACAGGGCGGCGCGACCGAGGGTGTGTTCCCCGCACTGAGCAAGGAGCCGCGCTCCCGCCGTCAGCGTGGTCAGCGTGGACTCCTGATCTCCCACATGGAGTCCGGCATCGCCTCCGATTCCTCCCTCATCGTAGCCGTTCATCTTCGTGGTAATGAAGGATACTCCCACCATGGGCTGCAGCAGGCAACTCTTCCTCTCGTTGAGGGATATATCGTAGGCTAACTCATAGGCGGCGCCAAAGCCGGTACCGTCCGTGCTGCCGTTGGTATCGTAGTTGAGAACGTAGGGAGCAACGCCTCCGCGGATGATGCGATTGAACTCAGCATCCGAGAAACCGGCGGACACGACAAAGCTGTGGTGGAAGTTGCCGCTACGATGGTGAGCGTAGAGGTTCACGTAATACGTATCCATATCACCCTCGGCATGATCGGCCGCATCGACTTCCAAGTCGCCGTACGATGCAACGAGGGAGAAACCGACGGTGGTGGCTCCGCCTCTGAAAGCTTTCTCCATCCCTACACCGGCTCCCCACGAGTTGTGTTCATACCCGGTCTCGTCCCCGGACCGATCCAACTTGGCGATGCCTCCCATCCCTTCCATCCACACATGCATCCCTTGTTCAGAATCTCCTTGAGTCACCGGTTCCTGTCCGAGACGCGCCGCCCGCGACTTAGCGAGAGAGAGCTGTCCGCGCATGGCATCCCTCTGCGCAGCTCCCAACGCCGGCACGGAACTGCCGACCACTGCAGACATGAGTTTCTGCGCCTCACTCCTGGCTACGCCCGGATCAATGGTCGTCTCCCTGATGAGCATCTCTGCCCCGGGCTCGTCGATCACCGCAGCCATGGCCACCGCCGGCTGCCCTCCTTGACCGATTTGAGCAAGTTGTCCGATGACATCTACCACCTCCTGCAGCTCCGAGGAGGTGGAATGTTTCATAGCATGATAGAGCATACCCGCACCGACCTGCTCGTTTTCCGAGGTCGCCAGAGGTGCAAAAACGGTATCAGGATTGGACGGCTTCGGCGTATCCGTTCCGGGCGTATCCGTTCCGGGCGTATCCGTTCCGGGCGTATCCGTTCCGGGCGTATCCGTTCCGGG